>NZ_JBCOSQ010000080.1:0-20485 GCF_040920905.1 Butyricimonas sp. RTP31003st1_G1_RTP31003_210430
CATGCTCCAATTTCTTTAAATGGGGAATTTGGGCCCGGCAGGGGCCGCACCAGCTTGCCCAGCAGTCGATGTAAACGTACTTGCCTTTGAACGAGGACAATTTGACCTCTTTGCCTTTCGTGTCGATGAACGTGAAATCGGGAACGGACGCGCCTCGTAGGATACGGGCGTATTTTTCGTAATCCCGTTTAATCTTCTCGCGAAGAGTGGGAGAAGTTACCCGCTGGTTGAATATGTTTAACATGGGTGTAATGTCCGTGGCACCCCGGTATGTCATGTAGTTGGTCAACACGGACTCCATCAGGAAGTCAACGATAGCTGTATCGCGGAAATGGGTATTGAGGTATTCCATTTGCGCTTTAGCCAAGGGGTAGTAAGTACGTTCCGAGACTTGGAACCAGGCGATGAACGAGAGGGCTTCCCGGAGGAATGCGCTATATTCTTCGGTGGGTAGGAGTTCGGGTTGTTCCTTGATTTGCTTCTCTATGAAAGGAACATCTTCCGTGGTCCAATGTTGGTATTTGAATGCTTGACGCATCACTTGGTAACGCTGCCGCTCCCGTTCGAGTGCTTTGAAAGCGGGAGAGAGGGATGATGCCTCCAATCGGGCTTGTCGGGTTTGTACACTGTCCAGCAGAAGTTTTTGTACCATTTCCCCGGTCATGTCTTGTTGTAAGCTGACCAATTGGGTGGGGGTGTCGAGGTGGGTATTCTCGGCGGCTCCTTTCCCTTCGAAGCTGGTTCGTGTGCGTGACTTACCGGGACGCTGGTAGGTTACGATGAGATCTGTTCCCGGTTCGATGTAGAGTATTTTTTGGAAGTTCCCCAAGCGTAGATGGGCGTAGCCCGGGTTTATATCCTGTAACTTGAATACGGCTCCTTGGAGGCTGTCGTAAGGCACGGTCCATGTGTTCCCGTTTAGTTCCAGCCGGGCCTCGTTGGCGTTAGTTGCGTAAGTCTTAAAAGTCAAGGCGGCCTGCCGGGATTGACATCCCGACAGAAAAGCCGTCCAAAACACGAGAAAAATAATTCGTATAATAGTTATTTTCATGCTTATTCGTATTTATAAAAGTCCATTTCGTAATTTTCCACCCGGTCGTCGCCTAATAAATGTTTGGCGAAATAGAACCAGATTTTACGTCGCCAGAATAGATCTTTTGTCCCTTTGTAGGCATGGCCTTGTCCGGGTAGGACGTACATGTCGAAGTTCTTGCCCGCATCCATAAGCGCTCCGGCCAACCGGAACGTTTGTCCCGGATGTACATTGTTGTCCTCGTCACCAGTGATGAGGAGCAGGTGTCCCCGCAGCCGATGAGCGATTTCCGCGACGGTAGGGACCTTACAAGTAAAGACGGTATCTTTCCCTTTGACGGTTTGGGTCACGCCGTGGTAGGTTTCTCCCCAGGGTAGGTTGTAGATATTGCTGTCGTGATTACCGGAAGAGGCTACCGCCACCTTGTAGAAATCGGGATAGGTGCAGATGGCCGATGCCGACATGAATCCCCCGCCGGAATGCCCGAATATGCCTACGCGTTCGAGGTCGATGTAGGAATGCCGTTTCGCCAATTGTTCGATACCGTATTTGTCGTCGGCAAGAGGGTACTCCCTCAGGTTACCGTACCCGTAAGTACGGTAAGCTTTGTCCCGCAAGGGACTTCCACCCCGGTGTCCAAAATTGACCACGATGAATCCCACTTGAGCAAGCGAGGCGTTATGATTGCCCGTGACGGTAAAATTGATGTCCACGGCTTCCATTTGCGGGCCGGGATAAACGTAAGAAATAACCGGATAACGGCGGGTCGAATCGAAGTCAATAGGCTTCCACATCACGCCATAGAGATCCGTTACTCCATCAGCTGCCTTGACCGTGAAGCGTTCCGGCATACGCCAGCCCGTGGCAAGCAGAGTGCTAAGGTCAGCTTCCGCCAGCGTCCGAATTAATTTGCCATTTCGGTTGCGGAGGACGGAGCGCGGTGCCAAGTCCACCCGGGAGAAATTGTCCGTGAAATATTCACCGGAAGGGCTGAATGTCACGTTATGATTGGCATCTTCGGGGGTGAGCAATTGTACGGAACCGTTCCCGTCTAATTCTGCCTTGTATAGACAGGCATAGTAAGGATTCATTTCCTTTTCCCGTCCGTGACCAATGAGATAAACTTCCCGACGGGCAGTATCGATGCGGACGATTTTTTCCGCTAGCCAGTCGCCTGCGGTAACGGAACCTTTTAACTGGCCTTCCGCGGAATAGAGGTAGAAATGTCCCCAACCCGTGCGTTCCGACCACCAGATGAATTCCCGGTCGTCATTGATGAAGTGAATGTCTTGCAGACGGTCGCTGAAATAGGGTTTGCATACCTCGTTGAGGATGACCTTCACCTCACCCGTTTCCGTGTCCACCCGACAGATGTCTAGTTCGTCACGGGTGCGGCGGGTACGTTGCAGGTAAAGGTAGTGACCGTCTTGACTGACTTTGAGTAGTTTTAAGCTTTGGTCTTTCCATTTTTCGATGGGAACCCGGGTTAATGTTCCTGTTTCCGCGTCGATCAGGGAAAGTTCGTATTGAGTCACCTTCTTGTCACCCGGCATGGGATATCTGCCGCTACCGCCGATAGAATGCACTAAACGGGGGCGACCGCTGCCGGTGGAGGCAACAACCGGTAAATCACCGATGCCTCGGTTGTCTTCGCGGATGATAAAGAGCCGATGGGAGTCTTTCAGCCAACTGGCTCTGGTGGCGATGAGTCGGTCGCCTTCCACGACTTCATTGAAAGAGTATGAATAATACGTTTCGCCGTCCGTGGTCACGGGACGGGCAAGGGAGTCAGCCTCGTCACCTTTCCGAATGTAAAGGTTATGTCCCCGGCAAAAAGCCGTGTATGCCCGGTCTGTCGAGATGGAGTATTGCATGGCGAGAGGATTGTGTGGTTTCGACGGTAGCGGCGTTTTTTGCTTTCGAGTCGTATCGGGCTGCGCCTTCAGTACTTCGCTGCACACTCCGGTTTTCATGTCGTAACGGAGTTGGACGTTGTTGACAAAGAAGGTGAAGTATCTCTTGTCTTCTCCGAAGTTCGGGGTGATATTAATGTTTTTTGCATCGCAGATTTTATGCGTGAGGGCATTGATTTGCTCCGCCATGCGGGCGTTATCGAATAATGGACGTTGCTCCTTTTTACGAGGATCAACCCAGTAGTAGGCTGTGCCTTGGCTCGTTTTGTGAGAGAACCAGAAGCAGTCGCTGTTTGGAACGTAGTTCGCTTTGATATCTTTCGAGTAGATAAATTTGCCCGCCACGGAAGGCAGGAATTGTTCGGCGACCTTGTAATTGGGCTTTTGTTGCCCCATGGCGCCGGTACACCACAGGGACAACGAAAATACCCAACCGTATAGCCATATTTTCATGTCGATTTTCTTTTAGGGATAGGGATAAACGGTTTATTCAGATAGGTAACCCCGCATGGGGAGGCTTTTGCGGGGGGCGGAGTGTTTGCCGCCGCGCACGGGATTCGCTGAGGTCTCCAAGTCGTGCTGTACGCTTTTTACCTCTTCTGTCATACTCTCGTCCACACCGAGATCTAAAGCCCGTTTGGCCCATGCGGCCATTTTGGTACGGAATTCTTGTCCTTTAATCATACGTTCTCCCAAGGCAGCCCAGTTGCCCAACATGCGGGCGTCGGCGTTGGCTAATGCCTTCTCGCCGAGGGCGTAGGCTTCTACCAACTGTCCCTTGCGCAGGAGTTGGATGAAATTGATTTCCTGTTTTAACTCCTTGTAATATGGCACTTTGCGTGTTTCCATGGTCTTGAAGTATGCTTCTTTCTTGGCGAGATTCTCTTGTTCTCTGTAATCTTTTGACTTGTCATTCAGCGATATGACCTTTGCGATGCTGGCATAAAGATTCCGTACTTTCTGATCCGTGGCAAATTTTCCGACGGTCTTGCACATTTTTTTGTAGTTTTTGATGAATGCCAACGAGAGCGGGGCATCGATGTCGGCGGCACAACAGTCGAAAGCCTGCCAGTAATCCGGGTCTTTTAATAGCTTGATACCCTCTTCCTCGTAGAGTTGGTTCAAGATGGCTTCCACCTTGTCGGCTTGGTGCATACGTAGGCTTTCTTGCACGTAACCTTTCACGAAAGCCTCGTTCCGTTCGCCTTTGGCGAAACGTTCCTCGTCTCCTTTACCGATCATGGAGATGGCTTTACGGCCGAGTGCGATGAATTTATCGGCCTCCATGAAACCCGCATCTTGCCACGTCAGGTAGCCTTCACCCGTGATGAAAAGGTAGGTCGGGTAGCCGACCACGTCATACCGTTTTTGCAGGGCGATACCATTTCCTTCTTCCTTTTCCATGTTCCGTTTCAGGCAGATAAAGTTCTTGTTGTAGAAGTCTCCCACCTCTTTTATCGGGAAAATCTTCCTGACCATTTGGGCGCAGGGGCCGCACCAGGTGGAATAGCAGTCCATGAAGATGAGTTTGTTCTCTTCCTTGGCTTTTTGCAATGCCTCTTCCCAGGTCCCCTCGAAGAAGCGGATGCCTTCTCCGTTTTCTTGTGCCATAGCCGGGAATACCAGGCTACAGCACAAAATCAAGTTTAATATGATGTGTTTTATCATGTCGATGTTTATAAGTTCAACAATTGTTTAAATCTTTCGGCTGTCGCTTTGTCTGAAGGACGACTCATGCTAGCGTTAATGATCTTACCTTCTCGGTCAAGTAGCACGAATCGGGGTACGCTCATGGAGGAGGGCATGAAGATTTTTAGCCAATCCCAATTTTCACCGAGATGGAGTTGAATACCCCCCAATCCCATCTCCTTGATGGTTTTCTTCCATAGGTCGATGTCCTTGTTGCGATCAATGGAGAGACTCACGAAGAGAATATCCTTTCCGGCGAATTCCTCTTCCAATTTCAACAGGCTGGGCATCTCCCCTTTGCAGGGGCCGCACCAGGTAGCCCACATATCGATATAGACGAATTTCCCTTTCAGGTCGGCCAAGGATACTGTTTTCCCGTGGTTATCCTGAAAACTGAAATCGGGACAGGGTTGTCCGGGAGCGATGCGATCCATCTTCTTGCAGGCCTCGTTGTAAAGAGCAAGTTGTGCCGGATCTTTCACGTATTGCCGGTATATCTTCTCGTACTTCTCGTTACCGATCATGTGGAACAAAGTTTGGTCAACGGTGAAAGCCACGGCAGAGGGTTCAGTGATGTTTTCGAAAATGCATTTCAAACGAGTCTCTGTCTGGGCATCTTCTTTCACTTTCTTGAAACTGACTAATCGGCGCACGTACTGTTCCAATGCCTCCCGGTAAGCGGGAATGGAAAGGTAGGTAGAATCGGGAGCCAAATGGTCGCGTAGCACCTTCAAGTAGGCATTACGTTCCGTGACATTGGAGTCCCGCATCAGTGAATACACTGGGAACCGTAGCAGGGCTGCAAAAGTTTCCACCTTCTGCCGTTTGGCTTCCCACTCTTTGAAGGTTTTCGAGAAGGGGATCGTTTCCACCTTCCGTAGGTTCAGCGCCAATACGGAGTCCGCTTTTTGGGCGGCCTTTTTGACATCCGTGTCTTTGTAACTGATTGGAGTCGTGGCATAGTTTCCTTGATTGATGAATTCGGTTTCTTTTGCCAATACCCCTCCGTACGTTACTTGTTTTTCCCCTTTCTTCTGGCTGTAAGCGAGAGTCAGATCTTTCCCCGGTTCAAGGAAACAGAGTCGTCGGTCATGCTTGCGCACCTCTATCAGGGCGTAAGTGGGCGCCTGCAAATCCATGGTCTTTACTCCTTCCCCGGTTGTGGGGTCAATAGACACTTTGTCATTGTTCCACCCGACGATGACCCGGGGTGGGGTATCGTCGGGATCCTGCACATTGAAGCGAATCGTGGTCTGTGTCTCCCGGGTGCAGGCGGTGGCTAAAAGCAATAATAATGCGAATAATGAATATCTCATGACTTTACGTATTATTTTTTTGCATCTTCAAACATTCCGGACAATTTGCCGCTCTTCATGGCACGAGTCAGGTAAACGCTCAATCCTCTATAATAGGTGCGGCTGTAGGTGTGCTGATGGTGCTTCCCCAAATAGTCCAGTTTCTCCTTCATGCGCTGCCCTTGATTCACCAAGAAATAGGACAAGTCGTCACTTCCTTCTTTGGCCTTTAATTTGGAGAAAGTAGATACGAATTCCCGTACGAAATTGTATTGCATCTGTACTTGGTAGCGGCTAAGGGGGCGGGATGCACTGTAATTTAGAAAGACGTAACTTTCCAAGGCTTTGAAAAGGTCGTTTATCGTGTAGGCTTGGCCGCTTGCTTTGTCTTGGGCAACCACCAATTGGTGCAATCGGGAGGGATTCATCAAGCTCCGGAATGTACTCATAAAGATGCCTGTCCCTTTTGTTTCACCGCTATTCCCGATAATATCCACCTCCACGGGGGTAGTTCTCCAGGCCGGTGCGCCTTGAAACACTTGGCGATTCAAAAATGCCATGACTTCTTCTCCTTTTTGTTTGGGCAGGTAGCTAATGGCCTGCTCGTTGTATCCGGCAAGAACCGGTTCCACGGAAATTCCTCCGATGTAATTCAGAGGCATATCAAAATAGGAGATGTATAGGCCGTTGAAGCTGGAAAGAATCCGAATGTAATCCGTCCAAGGAGTATCGTCTTTGGCGATACGTTGCAAGAAAATATCGGATAATTGGGATGACAATCGTTCCATGTTTTTCAGCCCCAATGTTGCAGTTTCCACTACGTTTTGTCCCAAATCCGTCTCGTTGACGCGATAGTCTGCCTGTTCTTTCGTGGCGAAATAGAGGGCGGTGTTGTCTTTAGCTTGGGCGGCCAAGTTGTTCAAGGCTTTTTTCTCGGCGGAGGCGTCCATGCCGGGGTATTGGCGGTATCCCCATTCGATGGCCCAGCGGTCATAGATGGAGGCTTTCGAGAACAGATCCCGCAAGGCGATGCCGTCTCCCGGTTGGGCGGCAAAGTTTACGACGCAACCGTCTGTCACGGAGGCGGAGATACCGTTTTCCCGAGCCCAAGCGGCGTCACGCAATTGCTTGGTCGTGAAAGCGGCGCTACCGGCCCAGTTCGGCTGTAAGCCTAAGAGTTGTCCTGTTAGTTTGGAGGCTTGATAACGGATATACTCTTCCCGTACGATGGGCATGGAATCTGTCAGCACGGCCGGTTCGTATCCCCCGATACTGAGTTGTATGCCGGGAAGATTGTCTTCCGACTCTTTATGAGAAAGGACGATGTTCCCGCTGAAGATCTCTCCGGTCCGGGAGTCGCTAATTTGTGAGAATTGTGATTTTCCCATGGCATAGGAGTACACGATCTGGTGGTAGGCTACGGTCACTTCCGGTTGTCCGTTTTGTACCTGCAAAGCGTTCTTGAATCCGGCAGCTTCGAAGCACCGGTTCCATTCGGCTACGGTTTGCATTACGGCCCGGCGTTCGCTCTCGCTACTCAGCGTTCGATCCAAATAAACCCGAATCGGGTTGGCCGGTTCCACCAGTTCTCCCCGGCGATATCGTTCCGTGTCTTCCGGTTTGATGGCGAGGTGCCAGCGTTGAATCTCCCGCACGCTCTTTACTCCGTAAGGATTACGGTCGTAGTCCGCATACGAGATGGTAGCGTAGCCCACTCTTGGGTCGCTTTCTCTGGCCGTGATATGACGTTCCGGCAAGAGTTGCAAACTCCATTCGATCAATGCGGTCGTGTGTTGGTCTCTCGGCGGGATGTGCATGAATCCCGGAATCAAGTCCGTTTGTGCGTGTAGGGAGGTAAATTTCACCCCGTTATTGATCACGTAAACGCTGTCCACCCCGGAACGGTCGGCGGCGGGTGTGTTCACGGATTTCATGTTCGGGAACGAGAACAGTTTGCCGGAGGAGTTGACATCCGAGGTGATGTCGATGATGTAGCCTCCTTTGTTCTGTCCGAATGCCACTATCGGGAAAGATGTAGCCACCGGTTTCAAGTTAGCAGCTTCGATGGCTTTGGCCAAGTCTCCCTTTGCCCGTTCGCTGCAAATCTGTTGGTGTACCTCCAACGTGTTGTTTCTCCCTAAATGGAAGATCAGTAAATTGGTTACCGAGGACACCATCCCGTGGTTTCCACCTTGCACGATGCTGCCGCTCACGAGCAAGTCCCGTCCCAAGGTCGATGCCGGAATCTCGAGGTAGTATTTCTCCCCGTTACGGTAAATGGGGAACGTGCCGTTGAATTTCTGCATGTCTTTCTTGAAGAAAGCCTCGTATGCCATGGGCGCTTTCTTGACGGCTGCCGGTTGTGTTTTCTCCTGTGCCGATAAGTTGATGGGCGCGAGGGCTAATAGGCAGGCGAAGATGACAATTAATCTGTTCATATTTCTCATGTTAATCATTCGCTATTGTGTTATTCTTTACCACCTTTCTGACAATTCTCGATTTGACGGATGATACCTTGCAGGTGATTCTTCGTCATGAAATCGTTCGTCCGGGCCATCTTTTGTTTGGCGTTGGCTACAATCTTGTCCATTTGTGCCGCGTATAGACCGAGCAGCTCGGGAACCACTTCCATGGGCCCGCTCTCCACGATAACGCACATGTTGAACACGTATGCCCGTTGCATCATCCGCTCGAAAGAGGTCAGAGGTTTGGAGTTGGCCAAATTGCCCCATACCGCATCGTACAAATCGTCAACCAAGTTTTGGCAGGTGTAGGCTTTCTCTCCTAAAATAGCCTCGTCTTTGGCGAGATGTTGTAGTGAGGTCTGCAACTGGGCGAGGAATTTTGCCATGATTCTTTCGCGATAGCGTTCGATATTCGAGGTACCTATGATTTCGGCTGCTTTCCCGCTGTATAACCATGGTAGTTCTGCGAAGAAGTATTTCTTTAGGAAAGTCATGGCCTCTTGTTGTTTAGCCTTTTCCACCGGTTCGTAGTTGTCCATGTTTTCGGAACGCAGGGCGGCATTGCTGTAGCGTCCTCCGATATATTTCATGGCGTGTACCACGTACATCAGGTGTTGGTTGGTTACGGCGTTGTACATACCCTTCAGTAGGGAGTAGTTCTCGTCGTCGGCTACGGCTGTCCACGTGATGATACTGTCCATGATTACTTCTAGGTTCTTCATGCCCAATGTATTGGCGGCAATTGAGTTGTCGCTCAGATCCTCGGCTTGGAAACGGGGATCCCGTTGGTCGGTTTCTGTTCCGAAGAATACGTGCGGGTTGGCTTTCCGTTGTTCGGTTACCCAGTCTTGTAAATATTTTTGTTCCTCGTAAGCGCTCTTGAATTGAGGCAAGTAACGATACCCCCATTCGATGGCGAAGATGTCATACTCCCCAATGCGCGGGATCATATCCTTCGGGGCGATGTTATCCTCTGGTTGGGCGGCATAGTTAAAACGCATGTAGTCCATGATAGAAGGACCGTGACCGTGTTCTCTCACGTAGTCGCGGTTACGGATGTCTTTCAGCGAATAGGTCCAGCTGCTGGCGAAGTTATGTCGCAATCCCAAAGTATGGCCGATCTCGTGAGTCACGATGTATTGTACTAATTCCCCCATTAATTCCTCGCTGTACGGGAACTTGCGGGCGAGCGGGTTGGCGGCAGCCGTCTGGGTGAAGTACCAGGACTGGGCGATACTCAACACGTTGTGGAACAATCCCACGTGAGAGCAGATGATCTCGCCGGAACGAGGATCGGCCACGTGCGGGCCGTAGGCGTTAGGCATCGGGGAGGCTTTGTAGGAGATAATTGAATAGCGGGCGTCCTCGATGGAGAAGGTGGAATCCTCCTCGGGCGTGGGCATTAATTTACCGATGATGGCGTTCTTGAACCCGGCTTTCTCGAATATGGGTTGCCAAGCGTTCACGGCAGCGATGACGTAACGTTGCAAGTATTCCGGAGTGTTCCGGTCGATGTAGAACATGATAGGTTTCACCGGTTCCACCAACTCTCCTCGTTGGTATTTCTCCACGTCTTCTGGTTTCGGTTCCAATCGCCAACGACTTACCATGGCACTTGATTCTACTTTATAGGGGTCACGCGTATAGTCCGATTGACCGTAGGCGAAGTAGCCCACGCGGCTGTCGTAATAGCGAGGTTGCATCGGTTTCTCCGGCAATAAGTACCAGGAAGCGGCCATTTCCCAGGTTGTCGGGTTCTTCGGGGCCGGAGCCTGTTTGCTGGCGGGTTTTCCCGGAGCGTACGTTCGCACGGAACGGAAGATGACGTTGTTGGCATAAGCGCTCACCGTGGTCGGGTAAGACTTGTCCGCCTGATAGGCTCCGAGATTTAATGAACTGGAGGCTCCTTTCAGCGAGAAGTAAGTATGGTCGGACTTGTACATGTCCGTGATATCGATGACCGCACTACTGTCCGTCTTGGCTTTGATGTCGAACCCTGCTGCGATGGGCATCATGTTGGCCGCCTGGATGGCCCCGTACATTTCGGAGGTGGAGTCCGGTAATACCGTACCGAAGATTGGTTCCTGTAAAAAGATTTTGTCTTTCGGTCCTTTAGCGAAACGGATAACCTTGTTGTAGAGGGCATCGCCACCGAAACCGTACATGTCCCGGGAACTTCTTTTCTCTTGGGCGGAGCCGCGGATGAGGGAGATGAAGACCAAAATGTCTCGCTCCAGCAAGTTGTCGGGTACTTCCATGTAGTAGCGGTCTCCTTGCTCGTAGATGTTCATCATACCGAAATATTTCTTGGCATTCGGTTTCAGAAAGTCCTTCAAGGCAGGAATCCCCTTGGACTTCTGTTTGGTGCTGTCTGCCACCATGGTTTCTGTTTGGGCTTTTTTCTTGTCTTTCTTTTTCTTCCGGTCGGCAGCATCTACTTGTCCTACCACAAAGAAACATAGCAATAAGGCTAAGAATTTCATGCTAAAATTCGTCTTTTTCATACATTGATTTTTATACATACAAAATACAGTTGTTTCTTATTTGTCTTGGCAATGGAAGGGTAGGAACAGACTTGTAAGTCCGTCCCACTCTTCATTTATTTAATTGATTAACGAGTTCTATTCGAATGTGAATCCGTATTCTTCCAATTTATTGCGCATCACCCGGTATTTTTTCAATACCAGATTTTCCCCTTCATGCAAGCTCATGAATTCTGCCTCCGTGTAAGCGAAAATCTCGATACAGAAGTGCAATACGTCCTGAGCTTTGGTCGGTACGTAGCTACCCTGAAGCCAGACAAAACCTAAAATAGCTGCACTTTGTTCTGCTAATCCGGCACATGCTTGATAAAGTGGAACTCTACCGCTACCGCTGGTTGAGGTAGAGTATAGTTTGTTGATATAATTTGGATTGGCGCTGTAGGTCAAGGCGTAGAAATTCTCCTCCAACCACTCCTCCTCAAATTCTGCAAGGGAGTTCGAGACTAAAGTAGCAAGGAAAGTACCCTTGTAGGTTTTGAGTGTCGTTTCGTCCATGTCTGCGAAATCACAAACCTTGCTTAATACTACCGTGTTTGTTCCTTTGTAAGCGAGGTCATCTCCCGTGGGAGTGACTAACGTGTCCACTAACAGAATGCTTGGTACGTAAATGTCTTTTGACAACTTGGGTAGTATCTCTGCTTCGAGGAAATCCAATACCGGTTTAACCTTTTTCCGGTCAGCGGGCAAGGCATAACGGGCGGATTGCTTGCTGGGAGTTGAGTTACCCGGAGAGTAAAACACCTGCAATACCTCGTAATAGGTGTACGGATCCCCGGTAGCATAGGAGTAACGCTCCTCGCTCCCGATGGTGTCGTTGTAATAAATCGGGATACCTGTCTCCTGGAAAATCAGATAACGCTGGTGGTCGATGGGATCGTTGGGGGTGTCCTCCACGATCAGCCAATTCCGTTCCCCGTTAGAGGGGGTGAAGTTATTATCGTTCTCCCCGCACGCCCCGAACAGGAGGGCGGCGAGACTTAAGAGTAGATATATCTTTTTCATGTTCACGCTTGTTTAATTATTCTACAATCATTTCTCTCTCGGGACGAATCTCGTTGGTCAGCAGGCCTTCGTTATATTCGATGGCGTACTTCGGGATGGGCAGGATGTAGGCTGCCATGTCCTGCGAGTAAGGTTTCAGCACGTAGGTACCTGCCGAATACACCTCGTTACTACCCTCCGTGTAAGCATAGGAAACGTGACGGATCTCTTTCTCGAACGGATGGACACTGTTCACGGCGTAGCGACGCAGGTCGAACCAGCGGTGACCTTCGTAGCAAAGCTCCCGACGGCGTTCATCCCGGATGAAGTTTACCAATGCCTCCCCGTTTTCCGTGATGGCGCTTAAATTCTCCGTGGCAAATCGTTTGCTTCGCAGTTCATTGACGGTGTTGATCGCCTCCGCATCTAGGCCTAATAGGGCTTGCGCTTCCGCCTTGTTCAAGTAGGCTTCTGGTATCCGTATGGCGAGAATATCTGATACTCCTTCGTCGATAAGGCGGGTTTTCACGCAGCGGTAACCATCTCCCAATGCAGAACGTTGCATGAAGAACGCTTTCAGTCGTAGGTCTTTCCCGTCGAAACTTCTGATGAGGTCGTCCGATGAGGTGAAACTAGATGCGTATTTGCCACGTGCGTACACCGGGCCATGTAAGACGGCCATCATGTTCTGCGAATGGGTGAAAACGACTTCCGGCGAGTTCACGTACACGGCACTTCCGCCCGTGTACTCGTTCAAATCCCGTAGTCTATATTCCCGGTTGGCGAGTGCGCTGTCGGCGCAAGCGATGGCTGCCTCGTAATTTTCCATGAACAGGTGTACCCGGCTCAGTAAGATAAAGGCCGCTGTTTGGTTTGTGCGGTACTTGGTAGTTTGCTCTGTCCCCCGCAACAACACAGTGGCCCGTTGCAGATCCTCAACCATCTGTCCGTACACGGCAGAAGAGGTGGCCCGGGAAAAATAATCCATGTAGATATCTTCCGAGGTCTTTAGGGGTATGCACAGATCTGTTGTTGCTGTCGCCTTGCAATAGGGACGACCATAGAGATTGGCCAAGAAGAAATAGTACTGGGCACGTAGGAAGCGGGCCTCCCCCTCTACCCGGTTGCAAATCTGCGGGTCATCGCCCTGCTTGCGTACAAGGTCAAGCTGGTAGATGACGGAGTTCATGGCGGCGATACGTCTCCAGACGGTACTCCAATTCTCGTCCTTGATCTCCACGTTTTCGGCGTTCAGGAACGGGTCCGATTGCCAATGGTGAACGTGGGCGGCTTTGAGGCGAGGATAATTTTTCTCCGAGTTTCCTCCCCCGTTTCCGTAGAGGTATTCGCTCACGTCGTCATCCATGAGGTGGATGTAAGGGAAAAAGGTTTTCATGTTCGCAGTGACTTGCCCCCAACCGGTGATTACATCGTCATAGGTCGTGTCCAAATACATATTTACGTTACTGGGCCAGTATCCCTCGCCAATCAAGATCTCGTCGAGATCGGTCACGCTCTTCACGTAGGCCATATTTTGAGAATGCTCTTCCAGGAAATCGCCGCAAGCTGAAAAGCCGAGCAGGAATCCGCAAAGTAGTCCGATATATAAAATCTCTTTTTTCATGTGTTGCATTTTAGAAAGTTACATTTAATTGGAACGAATAGTTCGGCCGCAGGGACATGTTGATGGTCGGCGAGTTACCGGATTGTGTCACGTCCTGTCCTTTCAGTTTCTTGTTCGTGATGGTGAACAGGTTCGTGGTCGATAAGCTGAGGTAGGCGGACTTGATACCGATTTTCTTGCAAAATTTGTCATGCACGTTGTAGCGGAACGAAAGGGATTGCAATTTCAGGTAATCCCCTTTCACAACGCGTATGTCGGATAGATCGTACATGGTGTAGATGTCGTTGCCAGCGAATGCAGTCATGTCCCCACTACTAGTATATTTAGATTGCACCCACCAGGGATTGTTGATCCCGTCCGAGGGTTTCAGACCGGGAATGTTGGTTCTTTGCTCGTCTCCCGGCTTTTGCCAGCGATGGACGAATTCTTTCCGCATGTTGCGTTCCGGGTAAGGGGTGATGTTGTTTGCATCGCACATTTTCAACATTCGCACCTTGTTCCCGAAGCTATAGGTGAAGTTCATCGAGAGACCGAATTGTCTCCAACCGAAATAATTGGAAACACCTCCTTGCAGGGTAGGTACCCGGGTTCCGGATTCCACGAGAACGGCCTTCCACACCTCCTCGTCGCTCATGTTACGGTATTTCTCATACAATTCATCCTTGTTTTCTTCTTCCGTGCCGTAGAAAATGGGAGTTCCGTCCGTGGCGCTCAATCCCTTGAAACGGTAGGAGTAAAAGGTGTTCAGCGGTTTATTTTTTAGTTCCACCGAGCCATTCAGGTAATCGTTATAGGTATATTTCTTCGTCAAACTGTTGTCTCTGTTGTCGATGGCTTTGGTAATCAAGTTGTTCACCACCTGTCCCAACTGCGGGTCAAATCGCCACACGAAACCGCGTTTTCCGGAGGCGTCCACTTTCTGGTTGATGGGGGTGATGTTCAATGAAAGCTCCAAGCCTTGGTTCGACAGCTCTCCCCGGTTGATGACGTAACTGGTCACCCCGTTGATTTCCGACACGACATCCCTGAAGAAAGCATCTTTCGTGTGCTTGTAGTAATAGCCGATGGTTCCCCCGATTTTACCTTTCCACAATTGGAATTCCAATTCGGCATTGTAGGAACTGGTTAACTCCCATTTCAAATCCGGGTTGGGGAAGTATTCAATGGTAGAAGAGAATTCTTTGTACCAGGGGTTCAAGTCTCCCTTTTTGATGATCATCTTGGAAGTTTGGTTGTCCAACATGTTTCCTTGATGTCCGTAAGAGAGTTTTAATGCTAACGAATTAACAAAGTTACTGTTCTCCAAGAGGTCTTTTTTGATGTCCCACCGCCCGGACACGGACCAGATGGGTAATAATTTCTCGTTTGCCCGGCTACCGAACTGGTTACTACCGTCCATACGGGTGTTGAAGTTGAAGGTGTAACGATTGTCGTAGGTATAGCTCACGGTCAAGTAAGCTGAGGCCATATTGGTGAGCGTCTCCCCGATCGTCGGTTTATTTGAAGCCAACCAGTTTCGATAGCTGCCATAGGTTTTGTACAAATCGGCTGAGGAGATCGTGCCAAAACTTTTCCCTCGGTCGGGATAATAGCCTCGGGCGGTGGTCTTTTGGCTCAAGCTCTCCTTGGAGGAAACCTCACCTCCCAAAGAAACATTTAGGAGGTGTTTGTCCTGAAAAAGTTGATTGTAATTTAGTTGCAAGCGGATCATCCAGTTATTGTTACGACTCTCCATAGTCTGTAATTCACCGCCTACTGGACACAAGCTCACTCCATCAGAATTGCCCCGCAATTTGAGTATGTACCAAGAGTCTTCCTCGTACACGACCTCTTGATGCGTGTTGCCTATGGTGTAGGAGGCTGTTCCCTCGATATTCAACATGGGCAACAACCGATATTTCAAGTTTCCGGAGAAAATGATATTGCTGGTCCGTTGCGTCTGGTAGGTATTCTCGATCTCGTTCAACACGTTGAAATCGTAGGATTGGTCTTTCGAGGTACCCATTTTGTAGAACCAGCGGCTACCGTCTTCGTTGAAAGCGGGGATGGCGCGGCTCATGTCGTAAGCGTATTGCGTGAGGGATTTACCATTGATCTGGGGCGTATAACGGCGGTCGTTCACGCTAGCGTTGATGCTGAATTGGAATTGTATCTTCTTGAAGTTCCCGTTCAGTTTTAACATGCTCGAGTACACTTGACTCTTCTCCTTGCGCAATACTCCCTGATCGTCGCTATACCCGATGGAGGCGTAATATCTCATATTTTGCGAACCGCCCGTCAGGCTTAGCGTGTGTTTGTTCGAGATGGAGTTATGGCAGAGTAGGTCGAACCAATCCGTGTTCACCCGCTCGTAGTAGTTCGCTTTCTGCTGGAAGTCGTTGAAACTAAGTTTCCCCGCTTTATAGTCGAGGTAAGCGGCCTCGTAACCTACCCAATTGGTTACCTTGGTGAATTCCATGCCCCGTTCGAACATCTCCCGCGAAACGTTCACGCGTTCCTGCGAGTTCATCAGGTAGATTTCCCGGTCACCGTAGTAGGGACGCCGGTTGAAAGTTCCGGAAACGGAATAGCTCACGGTAGGAGGTCCCTCTTTTCCTTTCTTAGTGGTGATGACGATTACCCCGTTGGCGGCCCGGGTTCCGTAAATGGCCGTGGCGGCGGCATCTTTCAACACGTCGATCTGCTCGATGTCGTCAGGATTCAAACCGGAAATGGCGTTTCCCAATAAGTTGACGAAGTCCAAACTGTTCATTTCGGCCGGATCCACGTTCACCGGGTCGGTCAGTACCACGCCGTCCAATACCCATAGCGGTTCTTGGTTACCCAAGATAGTGGAAGTTCCCCGGACCCGCAATTTGGGTGCAGCTCCCGCTTGCCCGGAGTTTTGCATAAACAACATACCGGGAATGCGGCCTTCCAGTAATTTGTCCACACTCGTGATACCCGCCACGTTGATGTCGTCTATTTTGACGGAGGTCACCGAGCTTGTCAGGCGTCGGCGGTCAATGTCTTGATAGCCGGTGGAGATGACTTGTACCTCCTCCAAGGCTTCTGTCTCCTCTTCCAGTACGATTTCATATTGTTCTTTCTTTCCTTTCTCGATACTTACCTCTTTCATCTTCATTCCGATGAAGCTCACGATCAAGGTGTCCTTGACGTGGGGAACATTTAGAGAGAAAGTTCCGGCTACATTAGAAGCAGTACCGACCGTCGTTCCTTTTAACCGGATTGTCACGCCCGGTAACGGATTCCCTTTCGTATCGATGATCTTACCGGTGACTACCCAACGCTCATTCGTCTGTGTTTGCGTTTGAGGTAATTTTTTTAGTACCACCACGTCGTTCACGAGGTCGTAAGTCATGCGAAACATAGGTAGCACCCGATCCAGCACGGAGAATAAATCCTCCTGGGTTGCTTCCACGTCAACTCGTTTCGTACTTTGCATTAAAGAGGCATTGTACAGGAATTGCGTCTCTGTTTGTACTTTCATCATAGAGATGAATTCTTCAATCGTTGCATCTTTCAAGTTCAGCGACACCTTGGTTTGAGAGAATGCCGAGG
Source organism: Butyricimonas sp. RTP31003st1_G1_RTP31003_210430 (assembly GCF_040920905.1). Lineage (NCBI taxonomy): Bacteria > Pseudomonadati > Bacteroidota > Bacteroidia > Bacteroidales > Odoribacteraceae > Butyricimonas > Butyricimonas sp. RTP31003st1_G1_RTP31003_210430. The sequence continues at coordinate 17,105 of NZ_JBCOSQ010000080.1, forward strand.
CATACACGCTCATCTGAAAAGCAACCAGTAGAATAACAGTTAGTTTCATGATCAGCCTTACTTTTTTTGTTAAAATAGAGGCACACGATTTCAATCGTCGGCTTTTTTTCATAGCTTTGTAAAACGTTTTAATAATTACGTGAAGAGGGGTGCGAATGTCAGACCTGAGAAATTTGTCATTCGTTTCCTCTTTTTTTGTTTAGTATAAATCTGTTTAGTATAAAATAATTGTTTTCTCGTTTATCTCGTAATGTACATCCTCCGAGGCGGTAAGCACTTGCAAGAAAGTGTCAATACTATTATACCTCCGCAAGTTACCCGTGAAGCGAATGTCTTTTATCCGCTCGTTGCGCCAAAACACGTGCGTGCCATACCAATAGGCCAACGTGTTCATCACTTCCTCTAAGCGTTGTTCGTGAAAAATGTACCAACCGTCTTTCCAACCCACGTACTCCTCTACTTGCACGTTACGTTTATTCACAATGTCCATTGTGGCTATGGCTTGCTCTCCTGGAGTCAGCTCTACCTGGTGACCTGCATTGTTCGTGAATCGGACACTACCGGCTACCAACGTCGTTAATACTTCCTCACCATAGGTACGCACTCCGAACGAGGTTCCCAGTACTCGCACTGTACCTGCTTTCGTACGCACGGAGAAGGGCCGTCCGTCTTTCTTCACCTCTAAGTAAACTTCTCCGTCCACCTCTATTTCCCGCTTGTCTTTCGGGAAAGGTACCGGATATTTCACCCGGGTGTTGGAGTTGACCCACAATTTTGAGCCGTCTGCCAATGTAATATGATATTCGCCCGTCACTGGCACGCTTAATTCGTTGTACTGAATGGTTTCGACTGTCATTGCAGAATCAGCCCGGTAGGCGATGCTTCCTTTTTCCTTTTGGATGTTTGTTCCATTCTGCTGCAGATCGAATTGCTCTTGAGAAGAGAGGTTAACAACCTGACCGTCGGACAACCGTAACTGTATTTCGTTTTTCACCATGGAGGTTTCCGGAAGTTTAGGCGTGTTGTTCTCCGTTTGTTTGCCTATAAACCAAATGCAAGCAAACACGGGAAGCAGAATGGTTGCAGCCCAACCTATATATCGAATCCATCTCTGTCTTTTAGAAATTTGTTGGTTTACTTCTATGCGGCGATTAATTTGTTCTAGATCCTTGGCGAGCGATTCGACGGAAAGTCCCTCTATCACATCCATCGGATCATCCTCTAAAGCCCGCTGGTAAAATTCCCGATGTCTCGGTGATGCTTCCAGCCATTCCCGAAGTTTTTTGTCTTCTTCCGGTGAAAGTGTCTCTCGAAAACTTCGCGAGATGATTTCCCAATCGATGTTATCTTTTGTTTTTTGTATAGTCATTTCTTTCTATATTTTCGTCTAAGACACACTCCTCCCTCAAAATGTTTACACGTTTCCCCATTTTTTTTAATTATTTTTTTTAATGCTTGATTTATAATCGTTTTTGCCTGGGAATTTTTTACAAACAATATTTTGAACTTTATGTCTCGTTCAAAGGGATTAGTCGCCAAATATTTGCCATAATGTCAACCACACGAGCATTCCTTCCCGGTCGGAGAAGGCTTGCTTAACCCGTTCCACTCCCCGATGCAATTGGACTTTAACCGTATTTTCGCTGATGTTCAGTTGTTTGGCAATTTCTGCGTATTTATAGCCGTCTACGAATCGCAGAAGGCAAATTTCCCGACATTTGTCGGGTAACTCTTTCAATATTGACCGGATTTTTTCCAGCATTTCCTCGTCCTCCACCATATCGATGTTGTGGGATTCGATATAGGCTTCTGCGTACTTCCGATTATTGCAGTCCTCGATTTTGAGATCACGTAGATAATTGAGACAAGCGTTCCGGATGGATGTAAAAAGATAACTATGAATGGTGGTGTGTATCATTAATTTGTCAGCATTCTCCCACAGTCTAACGAACACGTCTTGAACGATATCGTGTGCTTTATTCGCATCATAGATATACTTTTTTGCGAAAAAGTACAACTTCTCGTAGTAATTATTGAAAAGAAAAGTCAACACCTGTTTTTCTCTTCTTCTCAACCCAGCCCATATATTTTTTTCTTCTTCTTCCGACATCTTACATCAGACTTCTTGGTTTACAAATGTAGGATATTTTGTCAAAAGTCTTACTGAATCGTTGTTAAAATTCTATTTTACTTTTTTTGATGTGAATCTGGAATCCGGTATATATCAATTATTGACGTTATCCAAGTTTTAACAGGGAATGAACGTCCTCGGAAATATTGGGGTGACCTTAAGCGTAAGCTAAAAAAGGAGGAAAGTCAGTTGTCCGATTTTTTCGGACAACTGAAAATGCAATCTTCTGATGGAAAATTTTACAAGACAGATGTGGCCGATGTCGAGCAACTTTTTCGTTTAATAAAAAGCATTGAGGTACGCAAAGGACTCGAACCCATGGCACATTGATTAAGAGTCAATGGATCCACTTTTTGTTTGCGTTATCTTTTTTACTCCAATTCTCGTTTATATTGCTCAATTTTCTCTTTTAACGGTTGCAATTCGGTTTGTATGGTTGCCCATACCATTTCGTCGCTAATTTGATAATAACCGTGTACTAGGACATGACGCATTCCAATAATAATTTTCCATTCAATTTCGGGATGCTTTTCTTTAAATTCATTCGTGAGTAGATAGGCGGCTTCGCCAATAATTTCCAAGTTTTTGATTATGGCAAATCGGAGAATTTTATTGTTTTTATATTCTTCAAAACTGGTATCTTTCGTGAACTCGAACAGATTGTCGATAGCCTCGATTATGTGAGATAAACGATTAATATCTTTAGGCTTTTCTCTCATAGATTAATATTTTATCTTGTTCTGCCGAATCTTTCGCAAAATCTTTTAATTGTCCCTCTTCCACGAGATCAATTTTCTTGCGGAGAAGGGATTGTAGGGCGTTCACGATGCTAATATATTTGAAAAGAGTAACATTCGCACTTTTGTCAAAACGGACAAGTATATCAATATCACTTTCTTTGGATTCTTCCCCACGAGAGTAAGAGCCAAAAATCCATACCTTTTCCACGGGTTGTAGCGTGAAAAATTCTCTTAGTTTATTGATAATAGTCTGTTTCATACTATTGTTCTCTTTCTGCAAATATAGGCATTGTTGAGGACAAAACAAAAAGAAAACCACCTATGAAAGTAGGTGGTTTCTTCGGTGACCTCGGTGGGACTCGAACCCACGGCCCATTGATTAAGAGTCAATTGCTCTACCAGCTGAGCTACGAAGTCTTCCTTGTTGCAAGGACTTTTAACCGTTTTGCGGGTGCAAATATGCAACAATATTTTTTAATCTGCAAGAAAATTATTCTTTAATGTTGTGAT
>NZ_JBCOSQ010000081.1:0-20425 GCF_040920905.1 Butyricimonas sp. RTP31003st1_G1_RTP31003_210430
CGACCGTACCAATAGCGACGCCCGCAACACTCATCTTGAAGACAATGACTAACAGTAAGTTTAGCACGGTATTGATGATCCCGGCGGCAACAAGACAATAAAGCGGGCGCTTCGTGTCTCCCATGCTACGGAGAATGCTTGCCCCGAAGTTGTAAATCATGAAGAAGGGCATCCCGAGAAAGTAAATGCGAAGATACAGAACTGCCAAGTCAATGACATCATCGGGCGTGTCCATAGCTTCCAGTATCGGGCGGGCTATGAGTAAACCTACCACGAGTAGTAGGCACCCGCTTGTCAAGGCGATCACGGAGACCGTGTGTATGGCATTTTTGATTCCCCGTTCATCTTTTTGCCCGATGTAGTTGGCGATCACGACATTTGCCCCGACGGATATTCCCACGAACAGGTTAATCATCAAGCTGATCACCGAACTGTTGCTTCCCACAGCTGCCAGAGCCTGATCGCTGGCAAATCTTCCCACGACGGCCACATCTACCGAGTTGAATAACTGCTGCAGGATGCTACTTGCCGCTAATGGCAGAGAAAACAACAGAATCTTGTTCAATAAACTTCCGTGCAGCATATCCATCCGGACCGCACCTTGTGATGATTTATTATGAGTACGCATATTTTGATATTTTCATGATGCGAAAGTACAGGAAACAACCTGATAATAGCATACACGGATTACTTTTTGTTTTATCAATTTTACTGATCGGGTAATAGAGAGGGATAAAAAAATCCGCCTCGTTCGAGGCGGATTCTTTATATAGACTTACTGTATTATTAGCAGTGTCCTTGAGCGCACATAGCCTCAGCAACTTTGATAAAGCCACCGATGTTAGCACCCTTAACATAGTTGATCTTGTTACCTTCTTTACCGAATTTAACGCAAGTATCGTGGATGTCTTTCATGATCTGAGACAATTTAGCGTCTACTTCTTCAGCAGTCCAGCTATATCTCATTGAGTTTTGGCTCATTTCAAGACCAGAAACAGCAACACCACCGGCGTTGGCAGCTTTACCCGGAGCGAAAGTGATGTGAGCGTTAGCATAGTTCACTGCTTCTGCAGTACAACCCATGTTAGACGTTTCAACGATCATTTGGCAACCGTTAGCAACCAATTTCTTAGCGTCATCTTCGTTCAACTCGTTTTGGATAGCGCAAGGGAATGCGATGTCACATTTAACTTCCCAAGGTTTAGCTTTCGGGAAGAATTTAGCACCGAATTTCTCAGCGTAAGGAGCTACAACGTCGTTGTTGCTAGCACGCAATTCCAACATGTAGTCTACACCTTCTTGAGTAAGACCTTTCTCGTCATATACGTATCCGTCAGGACCAGAGATCGTAACAACTTTAGCTCCTAATTGAACTAATTTTTGAGCAGCACCCCAAGCTACGTTACCGAAACCAGAAAGAGCAACTACTTTACCGGCGATTTTCTCACCTTTTTCAGCCAACATGTGTTGTGCGAAATAAACGGTACCGTAACCAGTAGCTTCCGGACGTACTCTTGAACCACCGAATTCACGGTTCTTTCCAGTTAATACACCAACGAATTCGTTGCGGATTCTCTTGTATTGTCCGAACAAGAAACCGATTTCACGACCACCAACACCGATATCTCCAGCAGGTACGTCAGTATCAGCACCGATATATTTGCAAAGTTCAGTCATGAAGCTTTGGCAGAAACGCATGATTTCGTTATCTGATTTTCCTTTCGGGTTGAAGTCAGAACCTCCTTTACCACCACCCATCGGAAGAGTAGTCAAAGAGTTTTTGAAAGTTTGTTCGAAACCTAAGAATTTCAAACCGCCAAGGGTTACTGACGGGTGGAAACGCAAACCTCCTTTGTACGGTCCAATAGCACTGTTGAATTGTACTCTATAACCACGGTTGATTTGTACTTCACCTTTATCGTCGATCCAGGGCACTCTGAACATGATTACTCTTTCAGGTTCTACCATTTTCTCAAGGATCTTGTTTGCCTTGTATTTCGGGTTTGCCTGATAGGTATCCCATACAGTTTCAATCACTTCTTGAACTGCCTGGTGGAATTCTGATTCACCTACGGTTCTAGCCTTTAAGGCATCCATGAATTCTTTAATCTCTGCTTTCATTTGAATATTGTTTAAGTAAAAACTTTAAAAAAACATTTTCATTTACTTGAATTATCAAAATTCGGTTCAAAGGTATGCTTTTGTTTATGATTCCAAAAATTTTTCGAGTTATTTTTTGGTAGGTGCAAACGTTATAATAGTTTAAAATTTCAATCACGATTCATGAAGTGCTATGAATCTGTAATAAAACCTGTTAAATGAGCGTGTAACAATTACCGGGGAGTTGCATCACGTGACCTTCCAGTTCGAGTTTTAAAAGAAGTACGGAGAGGTCATGCACGGGTATGCGTGTAAGTTGATGTAACTGGTCGATATTTTGTTCTCCCCTTTTTAACAGAATCTCCAAGAGTAATACTTCATTATTTGTTATGGGGAATAAATCCAGGGACATCTGGTAGGGTCCGGTTGGGAGAGGTGGCCAGTTGAGAATCCGGAGCAGGTCCTTGATGTTTTCTACCAAGGCGGCAATATTTTGTTTGATCAACAGGTTACACCCGGCGAAGGTCGGGTCTTCCGGTCTTCCGGGAATCGCCATCACGTCCCGGTTGTACGACAGGGCTTGTCGGGCGGTAGACATGGCCCCTCCTTTTATGGGAGATTCGGCGACAAGAATCGCCTCGCTCATGCCTGCCACGATACGATTGCGTTGGAGGAAATTTGTCGGTAAAATCTGTGCGCAAGTCGGAAATTCTGAAATTAAAGCTCCCCCTTGTTCCAGAATTTTTTCGGCCATATTTTTGTGTGAGGCGGGATAAACCATGTGTAGGCCGTGCCCGAGAACGGCCTGTGCTTTTAAACCGTAATGCATGCACGCCGTGTGGGCGGTAATGTCGATCCCGTAAGCCAATCCACTGATGATATTCGGGTGGTAACCTGTTTCGGCCAGTTCATGGAGCAACGTGTCTACTCGTTTCTTGCCCATTTCGGTTGCTTTGCGGGTTCCCACGATGGCAATATTCTTCGAGTCGGAGTCATCCAGAATCCCCTTATAAAATAGTACGAGTGGGGCATCCGCGCAATGTTTCAAAAGGCGGGGATAATTCGAATCTTCGATCCCGCATACCCGGATGTGATGTTTTTCCATGACGTCCAACTCCTGCTTTGCCATCTGTAACCAGCGGGAGCGTTCGGGTTGGATGTTTGTCAGGTTATTTTCCCGGAAAAGAGTCTCTATATTCTGATCTGTTTCTTCGAAAAAGCCGGAAATTCCGCCACATTGTTGGAACAAGGAGGCAAAAAGAGCATTGTTAAGCCGGGGTGCCATGGTGATGGCAACCCTTGTCAGGACCGAGTTTTCATGATTCATACGCCGATATTTAAAAGTGATTTATGACAAAAATACACCTTTATAGTTTAAAAAGCGAATGAAATGGAGAAAATGAGTTCATAAGGTTTGTAAAGTTTATAAGGTTTATAAAGTGTCGGGAGTCCTCCGGACAAAATCTATTGGCAACTCAAGCTGCCATGGACAAAGGTCTCGCAGGAGACCAAGAACTTTATAGACCTTACGAACCTTATAAACCTTATAAACTTCTTCTCTTTTGGGCATCTGATTAAAATAGTTTAATTTTGTACGGAAATACAGGATGAATGGAAAGTATCATTTTTACCACGGATGCCAGCATTGTCCTTGCCGAATTGCTGGGAGGAATCAGGCACGAGAATTTATTTATCGTGGCGGATAAACACACGGTCGGTTTTTGTGATCGCTTGTTTGAGAAGGTGGATTGGATTCCCTCTCACGTGACGGTTCTGGATTGCGGGGAAGAGTATAAGTCGATTGAAAGCGTCAGCCGGATTTGGATGATGTTGAGTAAACGGGGGGCGCGTCGATCTTCCATTCTCGTGTGCGTGGGAGGTGGTGTCGTGACGGATTTGGGAGGATTCGCGGCTTCCACGTTCAAACGGGGGATGCGTTGCATCAATGTTCCCACGACACTGCTGGCGCAGGTTGATGCATCCTTGGGCGGTAAAACCGGGTTTAATTTCAACGGTTTGAAAAACGAGATCGGCACGTTCTCCATCCCGGAAAAAGTGATTATCGATGTCCATTTTTTAAGTCATTTACCCGTGCGGGAACGAATGTCCGGTTTTGCGGAGATGATCAAGCATGGTTTATTATCAGACCGGGAGTATTTGACCCGGTTGTTGAGCTTGGACTATCAAGAAACGAGTCCGGAAGATTTTCTGGAGCTGATTCGGCGTTCCGTGACGATAAAAGATGAAATTGTCTCCCAAGACCCTAGGGAACAGGGACTGCGTAAAGTGTTGAATTTCGGACACACGATCGGGCATTCCATCGAAAGCTTGTCTATCATGCGGGGGATGGCTCTCTTGCACGGGGAGGCGGTGGCATTGGGATTGGTGGCCGAATTGTACCTGTCCGTCAAAGAAAAAGGTTTCCCGGAAGAAATTTACCGGGAAGTCCGGAATTTTGTTAAACGATATTATCCGAACTATCCTCTGATGGAGCATGTTGATACCTTGTATGAATTGATGTTGCATGATAAGAAAAACGAACGGCGGGGAGTGAATTTCACGTTACTCCCGGGTATCGGGGAGTTTTCACTGGATAATTATTGTTCGAAAGATTTAGTGGTTGAGGCATTGAGCCAAGTGTAAATAACGAGTGGAATTATGGATCGAGTTATCGCATGGGACAAGACGAAGATTGAAGGTGTGGCTGTTTTACCGGCTTCCAAGAGCATCTCGAACAGGGCGCTCGTGTTATGTGCCTTGGCAGGATGCCCGGTGCCGGAGAACTTGTCGGATAGCGATGATACACGGGTGTTGCGGGAGGCCCTGTCCACTTCAGACAGGTTGGTCAACGTGGGACACGCCGGAACTGCCATGCGTTTCTTGACAGCTTATTTTGCCTTGAAAGGCGGGGTTCGGGAATTAACCGGTTCGGAGCGTATGAAACAGCGTCCCGTGCAGGTATTGGTGGATGCTTTGCGGGAATTAGGTGCGAGTATCACCTATATGGGGGATGAGGGTTTTCCGCCTTTATGGATTACTTCCGCACCTTTACAAGGAGGGCGTTCCCTGTCGTTAGATGCGTCCGTGAGTAGTCAATACGTGTCGGCCTTGATGATGATTGCCCCTTTGCTGCCGGGAGGTTTGACTCTCGATTTGGAAGAAAGAATCGTTTCTGCCGCTTACATACGGATGACGGCCGGCATGATGCGCTTGTTCGGGGTAGACGTGCGTTTTGAAGGGAAAAAGATTATTATTCCCGAGAAGGGGTACATCCCGGTAAACCTGCGTGTGGAATCCGACTGGACGGCAGCATCTTATTTCTACGAGATGCTTTCTATTGTCAGGCAGGGGGAAATCTTTATTTCGGACTTGAAAAAAGACAGTTTGCAAGGGGATGCGCTGCAATATAGATTGTGGGAACAATTAGGGGTGCAAACAGAATGGCGGGAATCGGGTGTTCTCTTGCGGGTTGCCGGTGAAAACACGGGTTTGTTCGAGGCGGATTTCACGGAAATACCCGATCTGGCTCTAACTTTTATCGTGACTTGTTGTTTAAAAGATATTCCGTTTCATATTCGCGGCTTGGAAACTTTGTATGTTAAAGAGTGTGACCGGGTGGCCGCTTCGATTCGAGAGTTACATAAATTGGGGTATGATCTGGATGTCCCCGTGCATGGCGAGTTGTCATGGAATCGGGAACGGAATACGTTGATTTCATTGGAAATAGATACTTATCAAGACCATCGTATGGCAATGGCGTTTGCTCCTGTCGGGTTAAAGTTACCCGGTTTGGTCATCCGCAATGCCGGGGTGGTGACGAAGTCTTTCCCTACATTTTGGGAACAGCTGGATAAATTATTGATTTAATCATCCGATTAATCACGAAATCATTTAATCGGCAATCACGGAATCTATTTATTTATGGAATCATTATTACAATCTTCTTATTTTGCGTTGTTTTTAATTGTTGCTCTAGGTTTTATACTGGGACGAATTAATTTTAAAGGAATATCGCTGGACGTGTCAGCGGTCATTTTTATCGCCTTGCTTTTCGGTCATTTCGGGGTAATTATCCCGAAAGAACTGGGAAATTTCGGGCTGGTACTATTTATTTTCACGATCGGAATGCAGGCCGGACCGGGATTTTTTACCTCGTTTAAAGCGAAAGGGAAAGTGTTGGCAATTATCACGTTATTAATCGTGGCCACGGCAGCACTGACCGGAATCGCCTCTAAATATTTGTTTGACATTGATACGCCGAGTGTCGTGGGATTGATCGCGGGAGCGTTGACGAGTACGCCGGGTTTAGCTGCCGCTATTGATGCCACGGGTTCCTCGTCCTCTTCCATTGCTTACGGGATTGCCTATCCTTTTGGGGTGATCGGGGTGATTCTGTTCGTGAAACTTTTACCTAAGATATTACGCGTGGACATCCGTGCGGAAGAGAAACGATTGGAAGCCTTGCAACAACAACAATACCCGGAGATCAAAACGGCTGTTTTCCGGGTGAGTAATCCGAACGCTTTTGACAAGAGCTTGGCTGATCTGCAAATTCGGACCATGACCGGGGCCGTGGTTTCCCGTTTGGTTCACGATAACCTGACCGAGATCCCGACCCCTCTATCCGTGTTGCGGGAGGGAGATTTGATCAAGGCGGTAGGTTCCCCGAATGCGTTGCGGCAGTTAGAAATCCTGGTCGGGGAAAAGATGAATCAGGATTTGCCTCTGGGGGATAGCATTGATATGCAGTACGTACTGTTGACGAATAAAGAGGTGGCCGGGAAGAGCTTGGGGAGTTTGAGCCTGCATCAGAATTATCACTGTACGGTGACCCGTGTGCGTCGTTCCGGTATTGACGTGGCCCCGAGTCCCGATTTGGTTCTGCGTTTTGGTGATAAGCTGACGGTAATAGCCCGGAAGGAGAGCATGAAGGACGTGTTGAATCTTTTGGGGAATGACAAGAAACGTTTGTCGGACACCGATTTTTTCCCGATAGCAATGGGTATCGTGTTGGGTGTGCTTTTCGGAAAAGTGAATATCTCTTTTTCCGATAGTTTCACCTTTTCTCCGGGATTGACGGGAGGAATTCTGATCGTGGCTCTGGTTTTGGGTTATCTTGGTAAGACTGGACCTATCGTGTGGTCTATGTCCGGCCCGGCCAATCAATTGTTACGTCAATTAGGGTTGTTACTGTTTTTGGCGGAAGTCGGGACCTCGGCAGGCGTGAATCTGGTACAAACTTTCATGGATAGCGGGTTAACCCTGTTCGGGGTGGGTTTTGCTATTACCTTGTTGCCGATGATCGTGGCTCTGTTGGTGGGGTACTACGGTTTCCGGATCAATATTTTGGATCTGATGGGAACGATCACGGGAGGAATGACAAGTACACCGGGATTGGCTGCCGCTGATTCCATGACTGACAGTAACATCCCGAGCGTGGCCTATGCAACGGTTTATCCGATAGCGATGGTATTTCTAATTATCTGTATTCAACTATTAAGTATGTTAATTTGAACATAAATTACGAGGAATACTTTTTATAAGTGGAAAATAAAAAATATTTTTGTCTCGCTATGATTCAAAATAAGTGCAAAATTGGATGAATCAATATTAATAGAGAGATTGCGACGGAATGATCGAAAAGCCTATTCAGATTTGTTTGACGGGTATTTCGATAAGTTGTTCACGTTTGCCCTGAATATGGTTTTCCGGGAAGACGTGGCCAATGATATTGTGCAGGAGGTCTTTATTGCGATCTATGAAAAATCGGTTCTGAAAAATTACCAAGGTTCCTTGAAAGCCTATCTTTACACGAGCGTGCGCAATCGTTGCTACAATTACCTGCGGGATGCGAAAGTTGAAGATCGTAACATGGCGTTATACGCCGAGGCGGCAGTCTATTCGGACAACGTGGACATGATCGATCGGGAGGAGATTCTGGAGAAAATCCGGGAGGTGTTGGACGAGTTACCGGAAAAATGCCGGGAAGTGTGCCTTCTTCGTTTCGTGCATGGGTACAAGTACAGCGAGATTTCCGAACAGTTGGGGATGAATGAGAATACCGTGAAGGTACAGTTGCATCGCGGGTTGGAAAAGTTGAAACGTTGTTTCTCGGATTATGATTTCGTGCTAGTGCTTTTCATGTTGACGGTTTGTCTTGAATATGTATAGGCTGTTTCAAATCGGCTCCATTCGTGTGTTGTGATGTGCGTGACCCAGGTAGGCTGTTTTTGTCCTTGAAAAACGAGATCTCGGAGGAAGCTTCTGCCGGGTATGGTTATCATGTCACAATTAAATTGTTATTATAGACCAAACTGAATGTTAATATATCCTATCGTAATACAAATATTTGTTATTGTTATAGGAGCGGGATAGGGGAGGAATGGGAGCGGAATGGGAGCGGCTCGCAATATGATAACTGGATGATGAAATTATAATTACGATTTTTTACATTAGTTTGGATTTATCTCGTTCGCAACATTTATGAAATTGCGGGGGATAATCGAGTTGCAAAAAAAACGATATCACTTGCGAATGGAAGGTTTGATTTTAATGATAAGATAAAATTCTGAAATTTCTTCATCTCTCCTGTAAACATTTTTCAAGGTTTCGTGTTATAGGGACGAAATTTTTAGAAAAATACTATGAAAATGGATTGGAGGTTGATAAAACGGAGCTTTACTTCTTCACTGGATGAGGAGGATAGGCAGGTTTTAGAGGCTTGGCTGGATGAATCGGAAAGGCATCGGCAGCTCTACGAGGAGATGAAACGTTTCGTGGCGAGGCGGGAGAATTTCCAGTTGGATGTGGAGACAAAGAAACGATTTAAACGGGATTTCGAGACGAGAGTTGACGAGGCTTACCGGAGACGGGGACGACGGGTATGGTTGAAGGTGGTGAGTTATGCGGCGATGTTGGCGTTGCCGATTATTGCGGGAATGTTACTTTGGACAAGGCAATCCGTGGTGGAAGGTGTGGATTACGGTATCGGGCCTATCGAGCATGGCGTGAGAAAAGCGACGTTGGTGTTGAATGACGGGAAAGTCCTTGCTCTTGATACTTCCCGGATGACACTGAAAGAGATTGACGGGGTGACGATTCACACGAATGATCAAGCGTTGGTTTACGTGGATTCTTTGGATAATAAGGGTGTTAATTTACAGAATCGGTTGATTACTCCTAAAGGGGGAGAGTACACGATCATGCTGGCCGACGGGACGAAAGTGTGGGTGAATGCGGCAACGGAGATTCGTTACCCGGTGAAGTTTGCGGGTAAGGAGAGACGGGTACGGTTGGAAGGAGAGGCTTATTTTGAGGTGGCAAAGGATACCGAGAAACCGTTTATCGTGGAGGTGAACGGGATGGAGGTGAAGGTGTACGGAACGCGGTTTAACGTGAACACTCGTCGGGATGACCAGATCCAAACGACATTGGTGGAAGGTTCCGTGTCGGTGAAACCGAAGGGATTGGCGGAAGTGATGTTGAAATCAAATCAGCAAGCGGTGTTTAACAAGCTCGCGGGACGGGTTTCGGTTCGGGACGTGGACGTGTTATCTTACGTGGCGTGGCAGCGAGGAAATTATTATTTCGAGAACAAGAGTATAGGCGAGATACTGGATGAACTGTCGTTGTGGTATGATATTCAGGTGTTCTTTGTGAATAACGAGGTAAGAAACGAACGGTTTAGCGGGTATTTGCCCCGTTACGAGGAAATCAATGGGTTGTTGTTTCTGATCGAGAAGACATCCCATGTGCAGTTCGAGATAAAAGGTAGAGTGATAATCGTGCGAAAATAAAATTCCGGACAAGCGGCTACTTATCCGGAGTTTGAATTCATTCGGGTAAACAAATGCGACAATGTTTACCCAAGTAGTTTTTTAATTCAAAAATCAAATGTATGAAAAAAAAACAAAGTTTTTACTATTTCTATGGTAAAAAGAATTTATTGAAAATCATGAGGTTATTATTTATTTTGATGACAATGACCAGCATGACGATTTCTGCCAATAGTTTCTCGCAAGAACAGCGGGTGACGTTGGACGTGAAAAATGTTGGTGCGATGGAACTATTTAAACAGATTCAGAAGGAGACGAATCTGTTCTTCGTGTATAATGATACGGATTTGATTTCGTTCAATAAAATAACAGTTTCTGCCAAGGATGAGGCCGTGGATGTTTTGTTGAACCGGGTCTTCACGGGGTTGGATTTTTTGTTCGAGGGAAACGTGATTATCGTGAAGCCTTCGATCGCTAGAGATGACGAGAAAGAGGTTAAGAAGTATGTTATCAAGGGAAAAGTGGTTGACGAGAAGAATCAACCACTACCGGGTGTAACGATTCGTTTGGATAGCACGACGGTTGGGTGTGCTACTGATGCGGCGGGAAGGTTTGCTTTGACATTGCCCGTGGCATCCGGCAAATTGATATTCTCATTTGTTGGTTTTAAGATGGAAACGAAAACTTTTAAAGCCGGAGACGAGTTGCTCGTGAAGTTGAAAGAGGAAGCGTCCGACTTGGATGAGGTTACCGTGATTGCTTACGGTGAGCGGAATAAAAAGGAATTGATTAGTTCCGTGTCGTCCGTGAAAGCTAAAGATCTGGAAGAGGTCCCGTCTTCTAGTTTAGAGAATTTGTTGCAAGGACACATGGCAGGAGTGGAAGTGAATAACGTGTCCGGAGCCCCGGGAGGTGGGGGTACCCGTATTGCAGTTCGGGGATATAACACGTTGATGTTGGATGGAAAAAGTGATAATACTCCCTTGTATGTGGTAGATGGTGTGCCCATTCAGTCGTTCACTTCTCCTTTAACCGGAACGAATACTTTGGCAGAGATCGATCCGTTGACTATCGAGTCTGTCGAGGTACTAAAAGATGCAGCCTCTGCGGCGATTTATGGTTCTCGGGCCAGTAATGGCGTGATTTTGATCACGACGAAGAAAGGGAAAACCGGACAAGCTACTTTCCAGGCAAATGTTTCTTATTCATGGAGTTTTTTACCGGAGACCCCGACCCAGATTCAGGGACATGGTGAGCGTCAATGGTGGATTTATGCGGCGAAGAATTACGCTACGGGATATTTTGTAAATAATAAAGTACAGTGGCCCACGTCCCCCGAGGAAGTTTACGGAACTACGGGAGCGTATGATTTCTTTTGGGGAAACGGGCGAAAAGAGAGCGCCTATTTGAATCGGGCATTGCAGGATAGTTTGAATCCGTTTTATAATAATTCCACAAATTGGTGGAAATATGTGTTTAAGACTGGTAAGACGTTGAACGCGAATGTACAGGCATTCGGGGGAACCGAACGTGTGAAGTATATGGTGGGATTGGGTTGGTATAATGAAGAAGGTATTAATGTGGGTTCCGAATTTTCAAGGGCGAATTTAATTTCAAACTTGAATTTGACACCTCGGAAGAATTTGACATTCGATGCACAGTTGTCTTTGAGTTATTCGGATATGAGTATGGCGTCCGGTGGACTGGGGAGTGGAAATATAGCCTATATGACAGTGAATCCTGCAGGAACCTCGACTTTGTTTCCGGGTTCAGGGGTTGCTTATGATAATATATTTCAGAATATCAATGAGGTTTCGGAGAAGAAATATGATTTTGGAATTCGAGTAAATACACGCTTGGCTTATAAGGTCATAGAGGGACTGGATGTTTCGGCTTCTCTCGCGTTGGATTATGCCCAATCTCAAGTGAATCGATTTGAACCGAGTTCGATGGATCCGAATTACGGGTTGAGTAAATCGGAAGGAAGAATGAATGGGGCGATGTTGTTGCAGACGGAAGAATTGTTACATTATAATTTTTCGTTGCGTGAGCGGCATAATTTTGATTGGTTGCTAGGATTCTCTTATACTCGTGAATCATTTAATAATTTAGAGGGAGTAGGAAAGGGATCGCCGAGTAATTACATTCATTATGTCGTGGAGGGAATGCCCGTGATGAAGGATTTGAATGGTGTGCCGACAAACATGCAAACTTTCGGTTCTGGTTTTCAAGAAAAGAAAATGGTCAGTGTCTTTGGACGATTGGCGTATAATTATGACAAAAAGTATTTGATGGAGTTTACGTTACGTCGGGATGGTTCGTCCGTGTTCGGTAAAGATGTGCGTTGGGCTACTTTCCCCTCAGTGGCTTTAGGGTGGAATTTCTCGGATGAGAGTTTTATGGATAGTTTCTGGTGGCTGAGTCATGGGAAGATACGTGCGTCTTGGGGTAAATCCGGACAGACGTTTAAAGATCCTTATTTAGCTCAAGGGGTAATCAATATTGCCGGGACGTTCTTGGGTGTGTCCGGGTTACAACCGGCCCAGTTACAGAATTCTGGGTTGACTTGGGAAAAGTCCGATCAATATGACTTGGGGCTGGATGTCGATTTGTTTGATTATCGTTTGAAAATGAAGTTGGACTATTATTATAAATATACCTCTTCTATATTATGGAATGTAGATCTTCCGGGATCGATATATTTCTTCAAAACGAAGTGGGATAATGCCGTGGAGTTGTCTAACGAGGGGATTGAGCTGGAAGCACAATTCGATATTTTGCGGGATACGGAGGTGAAATGGAGAGCTCGTTTTAATATTTCCCGGAACTGGAATCGTTTGGAGAAAACAAATACGGGAATGGATCTAGGCGAACAGTTTGTTATTGGACGTCCGATAAATCAAATTAGAGTATATCGTGATTTGGGATTGGTTCAGAATGAAAATGATGTTCCGATAACTTGGGATCAATATGGTGTGCCTAGACCTTTGGGTAGTGGAGGGATGGCTCAACCTACTCGTCCCGGCATGAGGCATATCGCTGATTTGAACGGGGATGGTGTTATTTCGGAAGAGGATAAATATTTTGCAGGTTCTCCTTTACCATTGGCGTATGGGGGTATTGCCAGTGAGATTAAATGGAAAGGATTTGATTTGAATGTGTTGTTTAATTATTCTTTAGGAAGGAAAATTATCAATGCGTTTAAATACGGGGCTCTGAATTTTAATCCCATGAGTCTAGGGGCGCTTTTTGAAGATTACCGGAATGTTTCTTTCTGGCAGAAACCGGGAGATGAGACTGATTATCCCGTGATGTCGGCGATTAATAGTTATCATGTCGGCCAATTTGACGGTATCGTGGATTCTAATATCGAGAAAGTGAATTTTATTCGATTGAAACAATTGACGTTAGGCTATAATTTCCCGACAGAATGGATGAGAAAGATTCATTTACAGGGAGCGCGTGTGTTTTTCACGGGCGAGAACTTGTTCTTGTTAACTAATTATTCTGGGCTTGATCCGGAGAATGTGGATACGATGCACGGGATTGATCGGTTGGAAACTTTCCCGTCGGCAAGGAAATTAACATTGGGATTAACGGTAAAATTTTAATACATGAAAAAGATACTCTATATATTGATGCTCGGGCTTTTCACGTCTTGTGACAGTTGGTTGGATGTGCAGCCGGAGACGATCGTCAGTTTTGATAATTTTTTCCAGACAGAACAGGATTTGGAGTCTACCTTGTATCAATTACAAGATTACATGAATTCACAATTGTTGGATTTAACCCGGCAAGAACCGGCAGGTTTTATCGAGGATGGCGATTATCGTAGTCAACTTTACTTGTGGAATCCGTCAGAAATGCTGGAGAGCGTGGCTACCGATTGGAGAGGAATATATTATGTGGTCTACATGTCCAACGTTTTATTGGATAACGTGCATAAGGCCAGTAAAGAGGTTACGCCTGAACGGTTAGACTATTATCGTGCCCAAGCTTATTTTGGAAAAGCCATGGCTTATTTTTTTATCAGCCGTCGGTGGGGTGAAGCTCCTATTACTCTTAATAGTACTTCTTCTGAGGTACTTGGGAAGAAGCCTTATTTGGAGGTGATTGATACGGTTATTGCTAACGCGACGAGGGCATACAAGATGTTGCCGGTTCAAGCGGATTTGGTGGATCGTACGGGAAAAACAATTACATCGAAACAATTCGGATCTAAAGGGAGTGCTTGTGCTTTGCTGGCTCATGCTTACGCGTGGAAAGGAAGTTTGATAGATGTGATGGGTTTGGAAGGCTCTTCCCGGGATTGTTACACGGAAGCGGTGAAATACGCTACTTGTTTGATTGACGGTGATGCTGGGGATTATAGTTTGGTGCGTAATCCTGAGACGTTGTGTGAATTGTTTTCCGATAACACAAAAAACAATCCGGAGGCGATCTGGGAGTTTACTCTGGATACGCAATCCGATTTCATTATATCCGCTTTCATATTAGCCGGTGATTTTATCGGTTTTCCGGTGAAACCGGAATACACGGTTGATAGCTATATGTCACGTGGAATTACTTATGCAACGGTTGAAACGCTTTATGATCCGGATGACGCAAGGAAATCAGCTTATTTTAGTGATTATGAATTTTATAAGGAAGAACTCGGGTTGTCGCATTTCGTTTTTTTGAATAAATGGCGTGGGGTTTTGACGGAAGCTGACCCGTATGATCCGGGTAGCGTGAGAACTATTGCGTTTACTTCAAATTTGGCTTATTGGCGATTGAGTGATTTTTATTTGTTACGGGCCGAATGTAACGTGAAATTAGGAAATACGGAGCCGGCTCAAGCTGATTTGAACGAGATTCGGGGATTTAATAATGCTAAATTGTATCCTCATAGTAGTGGAGACGAAAAAGGTTTGCAGTATGCTATTTTCCACGAAAGGGAGAGAGAATTGTTGCTGGAGGGACATCGTTTTTATGATGTCGTTCGAAATGGAGTTGAGTACGTTAATGCTTATTTGCCGGGTAATCTGGCAAAATTGACCGTCAACGAGATCAAGGATGGTGCATTGTTTTTATCCATTTACAAGTCTGCATTTAATTATAATGATTTGTTGATACAAAATAAATATTGGGCTCAATTTGAATAAAGGTAGATATGAAACAAATTATATTATTAGGATTGTTATTGTCTGTATTCGTGGGATGCACGAAATATAATGAAATTAATACGGGTATCGCACAGAAGAAATATCCGGGAAATATGTATGAATATTTTCACTCCGATTCTTACAACTGGGATTCTCTGTTATTGTTGATAGATTACACCGGTTTGAAGGAATATTTTACGGGAGAGAAAGAGGGATACGAGACGATTACTTTTTTCGGACCGACAAATCATTCGATTCGTCGATGGATGTTGAATTATGTGGAACAAGGGATGTTCCCGTGGGATCCGCCCGTACAACTTTATAATTCGATGAGGGAATTGGTTGATGGTCTTGGGGTAGAGGCTTGTCGGGAAGAGATATTGAAACATGTTGTAAAGGGGAAGTATGAAGTGAAGGATATTCCGAGGGGGACAAGTAGTGACCCTTTGTCCGGTGTGATGTTTACATCTGCTACGGGGTTTAAGTTTAGAGTATTTTCTTTTAAAGAACCGTATGATGATGTTCCGGAAGGTGGTGCGTTGATAATATACATCGGTACGGGCAGGGAGTACACGACGATGCTTGATATCGCTTCGACTGATATAGAACCTACGAATGGAATAGTACATTCGATGTCATATACTTATACCGTGGGAGAATTAAAATAATGAAAGGAGACAAAATGAAACAGTTTGTAATATTTATATCGTTGATACTGCTTGTTGTAAGCGCGTGTCATGATGTTAAAGAGGGATACTTGAAAGTGGATCATGCTTGTTACGGTTCAGATACACTGTTTGTAAGGACGGAATTGGATCCCATGTATGATTATAATGATCAGACGCGATTGGATAATGAAGCTCCTTGGGTAACGACGAATATTTCGGGAGTTTTGGGAACCGAACCGTTAGAGTACGAGTTTGTGAGTGTGAAGGCTTCGGAAGGCGGGGATGCGGTTTTATTTGCTCAAGATATTACTGTCGGGGGATGTGGTAAAATTCAGATACCATTGGTACCGACAGCACCTAAGGGAACGTATCTTGTTTCGATCAAAGTGAGCAATGGTGATCATTCCGCGATTTTGTCTGATGTGATTACAATTATAATAAAGTAAGTGATGATGAAAAGATATTTCATGATGTTGTGCTTCACCCTGTTTATGGGGTGGAGCATGGTCGGAAACGGACAAGGTATTCAGTTTTTTAAAGGGACTTTTGATGAGGCATTGGTAAAAGCAAAGGAAGAGAAAAAGTTGATATTTGTAGATTTTTATGCCGTGTGGTGTGGTCCTTGTAAACAGATGGTCGAGAAGGTGTTTGTTGATGAGGAAGTCGGGAAGTTTATGAATGATAAGTTCGTTTGTATGCAGGTTGACGTGGAAAAGGCGGGATGGCAAAAAGAGACTGCGGAGAAATATAATGTGACGGTACTGCCAACCTTGATATTTTTTAAGGCTGATGCCAGCGTGGTAACTCGTTTGGCCGGGGCTAGGGATAAAGCTGATTTTTTACATTCGGTAAAAGTAGTTACTGGGGAACAGTTGAGTTTTGAGAAATTGTACGACCGGGCTAAATCCAAGAAAGATTTGG
This sequence comes from Butyricimonas sp. RTP31003st1_G1_RTP31003_210430, assembly GCF_040920905.1. Taxonomy (NCBI): domain Bacteria; kingdom Pseudomonadati; phylum Bacteroidota; class Bacteroidia; order Bacteroidales; family Odoribacteraceae; genus Butyricimonas; species Butyricimonas sp. RTP31003st1_G1_RTP31003_210430. Next base: position 16,609 of record NZ_JBCOSQ010000081.1, read on the forward strand.
CTGATATGCAGTTGGTGTTAAAGCAAGCACCCGAGTACGTGGGTAGTTTACAGGGAATGGATGCCCAGAAATGGATCGTGCGCATCGAAAAGATGTACAACGAGTACACGAAAGCCAAGATGGGGCCGGATTTTATCAACAAGGAAGATTTACAGATTGTAAGTACGTTCAATAGGAAGAATGTGAAAGATGATGCTGTGATGGAATTCATGGTGAAGAATCTGGAATCCTACATGAACAAGTTGGGTGAGGCTCCCGGAATTCTGTTGGTGGAGTATAATAACAATATCATTGGAGATTTGGCTAAAGCTGGTAAGGAAGAGTATAAAAAATATTTGGAAAGGATTAATGGAGAGCTGGAAGCGGCTTATGCTATTATGCCCACGGGAACCTTGACCCCTTATGAGAAGTTCAAATATTATTATGACGGGATGTATTTGTTGTCTTACAAGAAGGATGTGGCTTCGTTCGTAGAGTTAATGAATAAGTATCTTGCAGCTTTGGGTGATCAGGTAGGAGCGAATGATTACGGGGAAATAGCCCAAAATATGTACGTCATGAGTAAGGGGAAATTGAATAACGAGCAGTTGGGACAAGTGAAGGAGTGGTTGGTGAAAGCTATGCAATACGAGGGAACAGGATTAATCGATCGGATCAATTTCGTGACGATGTTGGGAGACACGTACAAGGCGTTGAAACAGTTCGATAAGGCAAAAGACGCTTATAATCAAGGGTACATGGAAGCTTTGCAGATTGAGAATAAGATGCGTTCTGCGCAGATTCAAATGATTATGAAGCAGAAATTGGAAGCGCTGGAATTAGCAAAATAAAAGATATGAGGGGATTATTATTTTCAATTGCGATATTTCTTTTTACAGCCTTTACTCCCTCGGTAGCACAGGAAGGAATGGAGGGGTTACGTTACGGGAAGTTGGAGAACGGGTTGACTTATTACGTGAAACATTCCAAGGCAGAACCGGGACGGGTGAGTTTTTACCTGTTGCAGAATGTGGGTTCCATTTTGGAAGAGGATCACGAGAACGGGTTGGCGCATTTTCTGGAACACATGGCCTTTAACGGGACGACTCATTTTCCGGGTGGGGTGATGCCTTACTTGAGAGGGAAAGGTATTTTCACGTTTAACGCCCGGACTGGCATCAATCAAACCGTGTATAATATCGAGGATGTGCCCACGGCTGACGGGGGATTGGTCGATACGTGTATGTTTATCGTGAAGGACTGGTGTAACGAGATTTTACTAAAAGAGAAGGATATTGATGACGAGCGGGGCGTGATTATCGAGGAGTGGAGAAGTCATTATGACGTGGGACGACGTTTGCAAGAGGGGAGCGCTCCCGTGGTGTATAATCACACGAAGTATGCCCGGCGGAACGTGATCGGTACGGTGGAATTATTGAAAAGTTTCTTGTACGACCTGTTACGTGAATTTTACCACAAATGGTATCGTCCCGATTTGCAGTGCGTGATTATCGTGGGGGATATTGACGAGGTGGAGTACGAGAATAAAGTAAAAGAGATGTTCGGGCGGATCCCGGCACGGGTGAATCCGCAGGAACGCTACGAGGTGGAGATTCCCGACCGGGCGGACTTGGATTACATGCTGATTCTGGATCCGGAGAACCGGTCGAAGATGATCTCTTTCCACCAGAGGGCACACCGAGTCGATGGGTTGGATGAACTGGAACGGAAATCCTACTCGTTCAAGGCTCGCATTTTTAATGCGATTTGGGGGCAACGGCTGGCACGTATCGTGAATGCCAACCAAGAGAAGTTTTTGAGTGCATCGGCCGAGTTCGGGTCTTTCGTGCGGAATTACAATGGATTCTCTCTAGACATCGTACCTTATAAGGACAAGGATGTCGAGGCGTTTGAACAGGTGTGGATGGTATGGGAAGAGATTCGACGGTTCGGTTTCACGGATGTGGAAGTGGAACGGGTGCAGGAGGCGCTTTTCCAAGAATTGCAGAAAATGGAGAGTGCTGCGGAGAAGGAGAGTAATTCTTACTACGTGAGCGTGTTCCAGTCGCATTTTTTGAGTGGTTTACCTTTCCGGGAGCAGAGCGAGGAGCTGGACGTGTTGAAAGAGGCGTTATTGGAGATCACACCAGAAGATATGGCCGATTGGATTCATTCGTGGGCCACGGATTCGAACCGGATTATCGTGGTGTCAGGTAATGATAAGGATTACAAATATTTGACCAAGGATCAGGCGCTTGATGTCATGGCGGAGGTTGCCGAGAAAGACATCCAGCCGGAAGTGATTGAACACAAGACCCCGGAAGGATTTGATCTGAAACTCCAAGGGGGAACGATCAAGAAGGTGAAAAAGCTGGACCGGTTCAAGGCGGAAGAATGGACATTATCCAACGGGGCTAGGGTGTTTTACAAGTACGTGGAAGAGGGGAATGGTTTCTTCTCCATGGCTTGTAGCAGTCATGGCGGGCGTTCCGTGGTGGATGCTGAGGATTTACCGACGCTGGCAGCGATGCAGGCTTTGGCAATGAAGTCCGGACTATACAAGTACGACCTAAACACGTTGAAGGATCTCGTGCAGGGTAAACAGATTCGTTTGAACATGATGGTGAGTGATTACACGGAGGGTTTTGTTGGTAGTACGAAAGCAGACAATGCCGAGTTGTTGTTCCAGTTATATTACCTGATGTTCGAGGAACCCCGTTTCGAGAGACCTCAGTTTGACAAGTACGTGGAACGTGCTAAATATATGTACGAAAATCGTCGTCAGACTCCACAGGATCTGGTTCAGGATTCGATTCGGAAGTTGACGACTCGTATCGACGATCGTAACCGGGATTGGGGTGCGGCTTATTTCGACAAGATGAATTTCGAGCGGATGAAGTCGCTTTACCGGGAACGTTTCTCGAATGCGAAAGAGTTCACGTTCTGCATCGTGGGTGATATTGACCGGGACGAGGCCGCCCGCCTGACGTGTGAATATATCGGCTCGCTGCCTTTTCGCAAGGGGAAGAAGGAGGAATATATCATTCGTAATTACGACGTGGATACCGACACGATTGCCCGCGAGTTCAAGGTGGTAATGCCGGGAGACAAGGGAATGGTGAATTTGATGTTGGAGAATGATGGGAAGTTTTCCGATAAGGAACAAATGGCCTTGACAATTTGGGGACAGATGTTACGGAATCGCTTGTTTGCGATCGTTCGGGAGCAGGAGAGTGCGACGTATGGTGTTAACGTGGATGCCAACTGCACGACTTTCCCGTATCGTAAAGCCACTTTAATGGTGGGCTTCGAGACGCAACGGGACAAGGTGGAACGGATGAAGGAGATCATTTATAACGAGTTGGAAAGAAGTAAAGATGAGCTTTTCTCGGAGAGCGAATTGTCGCCAATTCTGATCTCTATCCGGCGGATGCAGGATCAACAGGGCGAGAATATCGGCATTGACTACTGGATGAACGTCTTGAATACTTATGCCGAGAGCAAGGTGGATGCCACGAATCATAAGGCTTTTGACAAGATGCTGGAAAGCATGACGGTCGAGGATGTTCGTAATGCAGCCCGGAAGTTTTTGAAAAATGTGAAAGTAAGAGATTGGGTAATAAAGTCGGAAGAGGTGAACCCGCTATCCGATTGGGAAAAATAGTGGAGAGAGTGTGACTTGTGAAAGGAGGAGTGTCAAAAGTCATTTTTCAAACTCCCTCCCCCCTTCGGGGTACTCCCTCTATAAACAGAGGGAGAGTTGAAATACTTCCTGTCTTCGGGAAGAGTCACCAGCTCCTCCTCTGTTTATAGAGGAGGTGGCACGAAGTGACGGAGG
>NZ_JBCOSQ010000082.1:0-19750 GCF_040920905.1 Butyricimonas sp. RTP31003st1_G1_RTP31003_210430
GGTTGGAAATTCGAATCCGATTTTGGAGGGGAGTATTTTTTCCAGTTTATCGTACAAGGGTTTCACGCTGAATATTACTACCGGTTATAAATTCGGGGGCGATGCTTACAATAACACGCTGGCCGACAAGGTTGAGAACATAAATCCGTGGGAAAACGTGGATCGCCGGGCATTTACCGATCGGTGGAAAGAACCGGGTGATTTAAAACGTTTTCTGGGTATCCCGGAAAGTAAAAGCGATAACAAGCGGTATTCAGAACGTTTCGTTGAACGGGATAATCTGTTCGAGATCAGGAATATATCGATTAACTATGAATTTAAACCGGAATGGTTGAAGAGATTCGGGGTTAAACGGTTGAATGTCGGGTTTGGGATGAATGATATAGCCCGTTTTTCTTCCATGAAGTTGGAACGGGGAACTTCCTATCCTTTCGAGAGGAGTTTTAACATTACTTTCAGACCGACTTTTTAGTAAACAGTAAATTGAAACGAGTATGAAAAAGATAATAATTCTACTGTGTATACCATTCTTCTTTCTCCGGTGCGATAGTTTTTTGGATGTGAATCCGGATTCGGAAGTGGTGAATGACGATATGTTCAATTCGGCAAGCGGTGTTGAGGATGCCCTCTATGGCGTGTACATGACGATGGTAACAAAGGATATGTATGGACGGCTGATGTCCACGACGATACCGGAGATTCTGGCACAGAATTTCACTTCGACTTATCAGTACTTGCCTTATTTGGGGCGTTTTGAGTACGAGCGGAGTGAAACGAGAAATATGTATAAGAATATCTGGAAGACCAGTTATCTGGCGATTAGTTATTTGAATAATATTATAAATAATCTGGAAAGTAAGAGCGAGAAGGATTTCCGGCATTACAATTTATACATGGGTGAGGCTTTGGGATTAAGGGCGGTTATTCATTTTGATTTACTGCGCTTTTTTGCCGTACACGTGACTTCTACCGATGAAGCGGCAAAAGCGAGAGCTATTCCCTACGTGACGGAGTATGATTTTAAGGTGACACCTTATTCTTCGGTGGAGGGGATTTACTCGAAAGTGATAGCCGAGCTTAAAAGAGCGGAGGCGTATTTGTCTGAGGATGAGGTGCTGATGCCAGCCGAACGGGTGGGAAATGAAAAGGGATTTACCGGGGCCCGTGTGTTACATTTCAATTTATACGGGGCGCAGGCTACTCTGGCACGGGTTTACTGGATGAAGGGTGATCTGGATAGTGCCCGGATTTACGCGGACAAGGTGATTCGGTCCAATAAGTTCCGTTTCGCTAGCAAGACGTCCTTGAATACATTCATGCAGAAAACGGTGTCGATGGAGGAGACAATATGGGGGCTGTACAACGCGGAAGTCTATTCCGACTGGCTGACCCAGCACGTGCGGAGGCAGGGATTGGGTGATCTGACCACGGATTTTAAAAGTATCTATGCTTATGAAGGGCCTACCGGAAAGAAGGATTACCGTTTGGATAATTGGTTTGGGACATACAACAGGAGCGGAACTCCGGTGGATATATTGGTGAAAGTGATGGGAAATGTATCCGATACGACTTCTCTCACGACGAGTTATAACGGGGGGCCTTATCTGGGAACAAGTATGATTCGAATTCCGGAAATGTATTATATTATGTCAGAGGCTCTGCTTGCAACCGGAAATGCGGAAGGAGCGATGGAATATCTGGATGCGGTGGTTGATGCCCGAGGGATGGAGAAATTCGCGGACCGGACTCCTCTTGTCGATATTACGCTGAGTGATATTATGGCGGAACGCCGAAAGGAATTTATCGGGGAGGGACAATGGTGGTTCTGTCTGAAGAGATTGAACAGTCCCGTGAAATTGAGTGGGGCGACCGGGGCCACCATTCCCGGCAGTGATAAGATATATGTTCTGCCGTTGCCCGTGGAAGAGGAAGATTATCGTCCTGAATAATTAAAATAAGAACGTTATGAGAAATAAATATCTACTATATATCGGAATATTCCTCTGCATGGGAATATGGGCGTGTAGCAATGATGCCGTGTACTATGACGTGAATCAGAAAAGATCCATTTATTTCACTTGGGATCGTTATAATTCTGTCACGAAAACAGCAAGTGACACTGTGTTTTTCAGTTTCGCCTTGTACAACGAGACCGAGTACGAGTATCGAGTTCCGATCAAGGTGGCCGGAATGCCGCTTGGCGAGGAATTGACTTACGAGGTGGAAGTTGTCGCGGATTCTTCAACGGCTAAGTATGACAAGCATTTTAAATTCGGGAAATTGGTGATCCCGAAAAATGAGGTTGAAGGGTATCTGTCTATTATTTTGGATCGTACGGAGGATATTATGGATCATCCGGTCATACTCTATCTCAAGTTTAAGGAGAATGATTATTTCAAACCGATTGCTAATAATTACTATCGTTTGTCGGTCGTGGATGGTGCTTTGCCCGAACCGCAATGGTGGGCTCCCAATTTCTTGGGGGTGTATGCCCGGAACAATGATCGCCTTTACCGGAAGATGCTAGAATATTTTTGGCAACTGGAAGAGTTGAAACCTATCTTTTATAAAGAGAAAGTGGAAGAATACGGGTTATACTTGGAGTATGCCAAGGCGGGATTCTATCAGGTGAAGGGTAATATTATTTGGATAAATTACGTGTTTAAGCCTGCTTACGATTTCTATACTGACCCAGCGAACACGTATGAAGGGTTTGATATGGTGAATCCGGATCGGTTTATCCGCTAAAAGAGAATTTAAAATTAAATGGTAAGTTATGAAAATGAAGTTATATATAATCATGCTGTTTTGCCTCATGGTGGGGATGTATTCCTGCTATGATGATGATACGACTTCCGGAAGGAAAGAAGTGTCGTTACTGACAATTACCGCTGCTCATGACACGCTTACGACCTCTTTCGGGGAGGAGCTTGTGGTGAATCACTTGAAAATAGAGCAGTCCGGGGAGGAATTGCCTTTAACTTACGAGTGGGCGTACGGGGATCTGGATATTTCCGGGGGAGCCGTGAAACCTTACCCGATTAAAGACACGCTTCACGTGGTATCGACAGATCCGGAGCTTAAATATGCTTTTCGGGAATTGGGTACGTTTGCCTTGCGTTTGAAGGTGGATAACGGTGAAACGACAATATTCAAGTTCTTTATTCTTCAGATAGATACCGAATTTTCCGAGGGAATTACTATTTTGAGCCGGGATGATGCCGGGAAAGGAAGGCTTTCTTTTATGAAGACGTTGACTAAAGAGGAGATCAGTGGGGGAAAGGTACCGACTTTCCGTACGGATATAATGGAAATAGCTAATCCCGGAATGGAGTTGGAGAATGTGACAGACATGATTCAGCAGGGAGGGCGCTTGATGGTTAGTTCGGGAAGTAACGGTAGAATTTACAATATGGATTCCCGTTCTTTTGATATCGAAACTGCGACCTCTTTTGCTGGTAAGTTTCCGGGGGCCAATATTCAGCAATTCGTCGCTATATCGGCATATAGTAATATGCACGTACTTTCGGAAAATAAGAGAGCTTATGTTTACGAGACGGACGTGGATGAATTGTTGGTACTGGATGCTTTTGACGGTTTGGAAGTGGATGCTGGGGTATCTCATAGTAAACCGGTGTTTATCAATTATGGAACTTCAACTATGTATGCTCCTAGTACGTCCTCGGGTGCAGTGAATAGTGGGACTATTTTCACGAATTATGACATCGTTAATACTTGTTTTATCAACACTTATCTGTATGTATTCTCCACGGATAAGAATGATCCGTTGCATATTTATATACCTCGAACATCAGCCTCGTTTGCCAAACCTACCGTGGCGAATACGGTGGATTATCAAAGTTCGCGGCCCATTGGTATGGATCGTAATTCGATGACTGTGGGGACAAAGGTGTATAATTGTATTTATTACACGTATAATAATGAAATATATCGTTGGGACCCCGGGCGGCAGTTGCCGACAACTCCTTCTATCACGGTCCCGACAGGTATGGAAATAACGACTATTGCTGTCGATCCGGATCAAAAATTACTTTATGTCGGGTTGTACGAATCAGCTAGTACGAAGGAATTGAAAGGATGTTTGTATATTTATGATGCAGATAGCGGGGAATTGCTTGAAACATATGATAATATTGCGGATAGGCCGCTTCGTGTGATTTATAAAGAACGTGTATAGCGTAAATGTTTGTGTGAAATGATTCATGAAAAATCGTGTAAAGGCTAACAGAGCCTTTGCACGATTTATGACATAAATAATATCTCGTCATATGAGTGAATGTAAATCATTTAGGTCTCTATTTTGTTGTGAATAAGAAGTATTTTATGTATTTTTGAAATAGTGTTGTCCGGGAAGATGATACTTTGTTAGCGGGAAACCGAATGTTTATTCGTATAAAGTGCATGATGATAGATTTTATGGAACGGGAAGTTGTATATGAGCGTTTTGTGAAAGGGGATGAGAAAGCCTTGGAATTGTTGTATGATCAATATTTTGCAACATTGGGAGTTTACGCGGGACGTTTCTTGCGGGAAGAGAATGTTTGCGTGGACATCGTGCATGAGAGTTTTATCAAGACGTGGGAGAAAAGGAAACAGTTTACCTCGTTCCAGATGATTATCAGTTTTTTGTATGCTTGCGTGAGAAATGCTTGTCTGAACGAGTTGCGGCATCTGGACATAAAGAATAAGGTCCTGTTGCAACAGGCATCCAGTCTCGATATTGAGGGGGAAATCATAGAACATGAGGTGAAACGGATTATCTGGGCTGAAATTGCCCGATTGGCAGGTGATTATAAAGAAATCATGGCGATGAGTCTGGAAGGGTATTCTACCAAGGAGATTTCGGAAGAGTTGAATCTTTCCGAACAGACGATTAAAAATAAAAAGGGAGAGGCGTTAAAACAACTTCGCAAAAATATGGGACCGTACCAGTGGTGTCTCCGGCTTTTCTTTTAAGGGATAGTTTGCTTGTAATATTCTATATCATTGATTTATAATTCGTATATTTGTCTTATCTTCGGGACAAAAAGAGAATCTTCGTGTCGTTTTTGTTTGTGAAATTGAAACTTGGTATCTCTTTTTTCCCTAATCTTGCAACTCGCCAAAATCGATACTTGCTTGATTGAAATTTTTTATTTATTTTATTACTTTTGCTCCCCTTGTTTTGAAATAGTTGTAGAAAACAGGGATAGAATGTAAATTATGCGATTGAACGTGAATGATAAAGTTGAGGGTTTGCGTCAGGTAGCAATGATGGTGTGATGATGTATTTTACGGGTTTATACCGCGTGGTGCGATGAATGATGTTAGGTGCGAGTGGATATGTTTAGACAATAAAGTGATGGAAACATATCTTGCACGTATGGTATTAAAAGATCAAATTAAATGAGAGTAGACTTGGTATTGAAGTTTGACGGCAACTTATGTGGTGTTGTGAAATGGATTCTGTTGTTCTGCTGTGTATGTTTTCCAGAAATCCCCGTGGCGGGTGAATCACGTTCTTCCTTGATCGTGATCACGGGAGAGGTGAAGGATGCAGATGGCGAACCACTTCCGGGCGTGACGGTTGTCCTGAAAGGGACTTCTTTGGGATGCGCCACGGGTACGGACGGGAAGTTCCGATTGGAAATTCCGGAACAAAAGGAGATGGTGTTACTTTTCCGGTTTGTCGGGATGAAGAATCAGGAAGTCAAGGTTACCGGTGCCCGGCATATCCGGGTGACGATGGTGAAGGATATGAAAGAGTTGGATGATGTGATCGTGACCGGGTATTACACGCAGGCGAAGAATGCTTTTACCGGGGAGATTACCCGGATCAAAGGGGAGGATTTATTACGGGTGTCCCCGACGAACCTGTTACAAGCGTTGTCAATCTTGACACCGGGATTGAGGATTATTGAGAATAACGAGGCAGGGGCTGACCCGAATGTCGTGCCTGAGATTCTGATTCGCGGGGCGAGTTCAATCATGACAAAAGGACAGGAAGGGGTGAACGCTCCCTTGATTATGCTGGACGGGGTAGAGATTTCCGTGGAGGATTTGTATGATCTGGATATTTACGATATAGAGCAGATTTTGGTGCTGAAGGATGCGTCCGCGGCGGTACTTTACGGGGAGAAAGCTGCAAACGGGGTGATATTGGTGGAACGGGTGCGGGGAAAGTCGGATAAGCCGAGATTCAGTTATAATTTCACGCCAATGTTCAGTTTTCCTGACCTGACCTCTCTTCGCTTGTGTGATGCGGAGGAAAAGTTGGAACTGGAGCGTTTGGCGGGATTGTATGACCGGGTGGATGGTAGTCTTGACCCGGCTTATGATTATAAGCTGGAGAATATCCGCCGGGGTGTCAACACGGATTGGACAACGAAACCTCTGCGGAATGCTTTCACGCATAGTCATTCTGCCACGATGACCGGGCGGGGTGGCGGAATCGAGTACAAGGTAACGGGACGGTTGTCAAATACATACGGGGTGATGAAAGGTGATTATCGCCGGAATTACGGGGTAAATGTTTCTTTGTCGTACCGGTTTGCCCGGGATGTGGTGGCCACTTACCAGTTGGCTTATACCATGACCGAGGGAAAGAATAGTCCTTACGGGAGTTTCGCACAGTACACGAGGTTGAACCCGTACAACCCGGTATATGACGAGGATGGGGAGTATATACGGAATTATTATTTCGATCCGGTAAACCGGACAATGGAACGGCAAGTCAATCCACTGTATAATGCCACGCTGGCGAGCTTTTCGAAGAGTCAGAATAAAGCGGTCACGAATTATTTGTCGTTACGCTGGGATATGAACGAGACCTTGTTTATCACGGGAAACGTGAGTGTGCGACAGGGTGACACGTGGAATAAGGTGTATGTTTCCCCGGAGGATGCGAGTTTCACCTTGCAGGAGATTCCTCAAAACAAGAAAGGGACTTACACGGCATATTCAACCGAGACGACGAATTGGGCGGGGAAATTGGTACTTAATTATCGTTTACCGCTGAATGATGCCGGGACTACGGTCCTTTCCTTGAGTGCGGGTACGGACATCGGGAAGGACAAGTCTTCTTCGATGCAGGTGAAGGCGGAAGGTTTTATGAAGGACAAGATGACGGATATTAAATTTGCCTCGCAGTATGCGACTACGCGTCCCGTGGGTGGCGAGAAGGAATCGGCAGAGGTGGGGTTCTTCGTGAACGGTAGTCTTGATTTGCTGGGACGATATTTTGTCAATGCCTCCTACAAGACAGCAGGTTCATCGAAGTTTGGCAGTAAACATCGTTTTGCCCCGGTATGGTCGGCGGGAATCGGTTGGAATCTGCATAAGGAAGGATTCATGAATTTCGATTGGTTGAATGTTTTACGTCTTCGGTTTAGCGTGGGTTCAACGGCTAACGTGACATTCACGCCTTATCAGGCTTTGACCACTTATCTTTATGATTCCGACTTAATTCATTATGGCGGGATGGGTGCGGTTCCGATCACTATGGGGAACCCCGATATGAAATGGCAGGTTACCCGAAAGTATAATTGGGGATTGACGGCTACTTTCTGGAAAGAACGGGTGAACGTGGAGGCCAGTTACTACGTGAACAAAACGAGGGATGCCTTGATGCCTTTGACCTTGCCGTCTTCTGTCGGTGTTTCTTCGGTGTTGGTGAATATGGGGAAGTTACAGAATTCGGGCTACGAGTTTTCTGTTTCTGCACAAGTGGTCAAGCGAAATAACCTGCTTTGGATGGTGATGGTAAACGGATCGCACGTGTTTGATAAGCTGACGAGTATCTCGGATGCGTTGAAGGCGGAGAACATGGCGGCTTATTATGGCGTGAAACCTCAGCCGATGTTCGTGGAAGGGGGATCTCAGTTCGGTATATATGCCATGCGTTCCGCGGGAATTGATCCGGCTTCCGGGCAGGAGGTGTATATCAAGAAGAACGGGAATTACACGTTTACTTACGATAAGAACGAGCGAGTGGAGGTTGGGAACACGAATCCCATGCTGGAGGGGAGTCTTTTCACGAGCTTGTCGTACCGGGGATTCACGTTGAATGTCACCGCGGCGTACAAGTTTGGCGGTGATATTTACAACACGACTTTGGCGAATAAAGTGGAGTATATTGATCCCTACGGGAATGTGGATCGTCGGGCTTTCACCGAACGGTGGAAGAAACCGGGAGACTTGGTGCGTTTCTTGGGGATTCCGGAGAACGTGAGCGATGAAAATCGGTATTCCGAGCGTTTCGTGGAACGGGATAACACGTTCGCGATAACGAGTATCATGTTGAATTACGAGTTTAAACCCGGTTATTTGCGCAAGATCGGGATTAAGAGACTGAATCTAGGCATAGGCGTTGCCGATATTGCCCGGTTCTCTTCCGTGAAACAGGAACGAGGTACGGAATATCCTTTTCAACGGAGTTTCCATATCACGTTTAGACCGACATTTTGATAATTACTAAAGGTAGAAGATGATGATGAAAAGAATATTATTGGCGTGTATCTCTTTATTTTTCTTGGGATGTGGGAATTTCTTGGATATAAATCCCGAATCGGAGGTAGTGAACGATGATATGTTCAGTACGGCGGAAGGTGTGGAGGATGCGTTGTATGGGGTGTATATGTCGATGGTGAAGGAGGATATGTATGGTGGGGATATGTCTGTGTTGATACCGGAGTTGTTGGGGCAAAATTTTGTTACAGATGATGGGTATTTGGTTTATGTTTCGCGTTTAGATAATGAAAACTCATATGCTCGCAATATGACTAAAAAGATGTGGCCGGGAAGTTATCTTGTTATTAGTTATTTGAATAATATAATCGAAAATCTGGATCAAAAGAGTGTGAAAGACTTTAAGTATTATGATTTATACCGTGGAGAGGCTTTGGGATTACGAGCTACTATTCATTTTGATTTACTACGATTGTTTGCTGTTCACATAAATTCAACGGATGAAAATGCAAAAGCAAAGGCTATTCCTTATGTAACGAAATATACTTTTAAAGTAACTCCTTTTTCATCAGTGGAAGAAGTGTATGAGAAAATCATTGCAGATCTGAAAGAAGCTGAAACTTGTTTGGTTGAAGATGAGACCTTGATGCCGAAGATACGTAAAGGTGGAGAAAAGGGGTTTACGGGAGCCAGAGAATTACATTTTAATTTGTATGCAGCGCAAGCAATGTTAGCCAGAGTGTATTGGATGAAGGGGGATTTGAAAAACGCAAAAAAGTATGCGGATAAGGTGATTCAATCGGAAAAGTTCCAATTTGTGAATCAAGAGGATTTACCGACATTTATGAAGAGACGAATTTCTTTGTCCGAGACGATTTGGGGATTATATACAACGAATATTAGTTCGTATTTGTATGATAGACATGCTGCGAAAACTATAATGATTCTTCATAATGGCTGGAAATTATTATATAAAAATACAGAAGGACCGGAACCGGGGGAAGATAAACGATTATCTGCTTGGTTTCTTTCTAAAGAAAATACAGGAAATTCGAAAGATATTTGTGCTAAAATTATGGATGAATCAAATGATGCCTCTGAATATTCCGGAGGTGCATATCTTGGTTTTAGTATGATTCGTATTCCGGAAATGTATTATATTATGGCTGAGGCCTTATTGGAGGAAGGAGATAAAGAACATGCAAGAGATTATTTGGATGCCGTGGTGTCGGCTAGAGGCATGGTGAAATTTGCGGATCGAGATACGGGTAAAGATATTACTTTGGATGATATTATGAACGAACGGAGAAAAGAGTTATTTGGAGAAGGGCAATGGTGGTTTTGTTTAAAAAGGTTGAATCGGGATGTCTATGTTCATGCGTTAGATGCAACTTTAAAAGGGAGTGATAGAATTTACACCTTGCCTCTACCCACGGAAGAACTTGATCCTCGTTAAATTATAAAATTAGAAAACGTATGACGACAAAGTATTTGATATATACAGGAATATTCCTTCTGTTAGGGGCTTGTTCGAACAAGGCTATCTATTACAATCCGGACCAGAAGAGAAGTATCTATTTTAATTGGGATCTTAGTAAATATGTTTCTAACGTGGCTCCCGATACGGTATTTTTCAGTTTCGCAATTTATGAAGAGAAAGAGGTGGAGTATCGTATTCCGGTGAAGAGTATGGGAATGTCTGTTGATGAGGATCAATATTTTGAGTTGGAAGTCGTGGAGGATTCAACCACGGCGGAATTTGGTAAACATTATGAGTTTGGTACTTTGATCATTCCTAAAAATGAAGTAGAAGGCGTGTTGTCCTTGAAGTTGAAACGGACGGAGGACCTGATGAATCATCCTGTTCTTCTTTATTTGAAGTTTCGGGAGAACGACTATTTCAGACCGATGGAAGGGGATCATTATTGCCTTTCCATTATGGATGGGAAACTAGCGCAGCCAACTTGGTGGGCCAGTTATTACCTAGGAGAATATAACAATAATAATGATAGATTATATTTGAAGATACTGGAAAATTTTTGGGCCTTGGAAGAGTTAAAACCCGTGTTTTATGCCGAAAAAGAGAAGGAGTACGGGAAGTTTCTGGAAAATGCCCCGACAGCTTTTTTTCAGATGCCGGGAAATATGATTTGGATAAAATACGTGTTGAAACCTGCTTACGAGTATTATAGTGATCCGGAAAACACGTACGAAGGGTTTGCTATGGTTGATCCGGATCGGTTTATTCGTTAAGCAAATAAAAGTTATTGGAGATGAAAACGAAATACAGTATCGGGATCTTGTGTTTTACCTTATTCGGGTTGGGAGCTTGTCTGGATGATCAGTCTTCGTTGGGAGATCGGGAGTTATCGGAAATCACGATTTCCACACCTCATGACACGCTGACGGCTTATTTCGGTGAGGAATTTGTGGTAAGTGATTTGAGCGTGGAACAATCCGGGGAAGAGTTACCTCTCGCTTATGAATGGAGTTACGGAACGTTGAATACGGATGAAAATGGAATGGCCTCCTATCCGATTAAAGATTCGTTACATATCGTGTCGCACGATCCGGAATTGAGATATGCTTTTCGGGAATTGGGAACTTTCGGGTTACGATTGAGGGTTGATAACGGGGAAACGATCCGGTATAAATATTTTGTTTTACAGATAGATACCGAGTTTTCGGAGGGGATCACGGTGTTAAGTCGGGATGGGGATGGAAAAGGACGAATTTCTTTTATGAGAACACTAACAAAGGAGGAAATTAATACCGGGAAAGTGCCTATGTTCCGGACGGATATAATGGAGCTGATAAACCCGCAAACGAAAATGGAGGATGTGACCGACATGGTGCAGGTAAATAATCGTTTATTGGTTTGTTCCGGTGAGGAGGGAAGGATTTATAATATGGATTCCCGGACTTTCGATGTTGAAGGAATGACCTCGTTTAAGGAATTATATCCGGGATGTGCTTTCGTGAAGTTTGCCGGGGTTTCTGCTAATAACAACATATATCTCGTCTCACGTGACAGACGGGGATACGTGTATGATTACGTTTTAGATGAATTAGTGCTGACAGAATATTTTAAAGATCTGGATGTTGATGCGGCTGTTTCGGTGGATAGACCCGTGTTTGTTAATTATGAAACGTCCGTGTTTTATTCTCTTTCGCTCGGAGGGGTAAATAGCTCTTTAAACAAGTATGTCGATTTTAATATTTGGGGTGTTTGTCCTGTTGGGAGTAGCGTGTATGTCATAGCTACCTATAAAGCGATGCCTTCCTATATCTATTTGTCTCAGACAACTTTTAGCTTAGGCAACCCGACCATTCTTCAATTCTATGATAGTCCGGTTTCACTGAAAGTTAACCGGAATTCATTGCTTACCGGGAGTAAATCATGTAGTTGTCTGTATTACACGTGCGAGGATGGTATATATTATTGGGATTTGAAGAGTCGGTTGTTGACAACACCTGTTATTTCGATACCTGAGGGAATGGAGATCACCAGTTTGTCGATGAACACGGCTGGGACTTTACTATATGTTGGTTTGTATGAAAAAGATGAAACAGAAGCTCTGAAAGGGCATTTGTATATTTATGATGTAAAGACTTCTGTCTTGGTAAATCAATACCACAATATTGCAGATAAACCTATTGCGATTGTTTATAAAGAACGGGGGTAGTAGAATTGGCAACATTAAAACCTGAAGAATAATTTGTAAGAATCTGATATGATGTTGAATACAATTATTAACTTTGCTGACAGCGTGTAAACGTGTTTTATTTAATAATCAAAAAAATGAAGGGGCATGAAAAAAGTTTTTTTCTTTATTCAAATTTTATTTCTAATAGCTCTATTTTCCGGGGGTAACCGGAATATAGAGGCTGGTAACGTGAATATGTCTTCGTTGCCTTCACAGGCTAGGGATCAAGCGTATTATTCGCAATTGGAACAGAATGGTAATCGTTATACGAAAGATCATAGTTGGTTGAAAAATGGTGATGATTTTATACAGGTGGGTATTTCTTATGATCATGTGGGAGCAATAGGTGGAGCTGTCGGTTTAATCGTTCCGGTTAAGGCGGTGGATGAAACTTTCGTAAAAGGTGAATTGCTGGCAGAAATAGAAGGTTCCGGTGGTTCTACAAAGTTGTATGCACCCTGTGCCGGAGTGGTGAAGGGCATCAATCCTTTAATAGAAAATCCTTATCAAATGCAAGCTAATCAAGTTTGGGTATACAAATGTCATTTGAAAAGAGATCAATTGGAGAATTTGATGGGTGATCAGGAGTATGCTGACTACATCAAATAGGCTTTTCCTTCTTTTGTGTTAAAATTTGCCTATCTCCACTCTTCAGCTTGCATCCTTTTCATATTTTGTCGTTATCCTTTTGTTATCTCTCTGTTCCTAGGAGCGAGTGGATAACGACGAATGACGAAGAGATAACGACACGTATGTAAGAGAAGGTGTGGAGATAGGCAATTGTAAGTGATCAGAAAGATTTACAACCGATATTATTCCCTGAATATTGCACACAGCTGAGATATAGCTGACTTAAAGCCGAGATAAAGTCGAGTTGAGTCGTCTTTGTTAGTCCGGGTTTTCTTCATGTGTATTTTTTGACGGATGTTCACGTGCTTAAATGGGATAGAATACCGCTTTTATATTTATACTCCTTGTTTGTTGCCAAAAAGAGATATGTGAAGCCGATCGCAGAAACGCCACCCGTTCCGGATGCAATGTTCCAGAGTTTTGGGGATCGAGAGGCTTAATTCTTCGGGAGAGGCTCCCATCGGCATCAATAGGATATCTTCTTTTGCCCATCCATCCAGTTGTTTCAAAAGTGTCTGTATTTCGATCACGTCGTTTTCCCCGGAGTAAACGAATTTTAGTTGAAAGTCTTTTTTGTTTTTACGGGCGTGTGTGATAAATGATTGTATAGCCGGGATATTAATGCGGGTCTTGTTGTGGTGGTCCGCGTGAGGTGCAGGGGGAACAGAGCCGGATAATTTGGGGGAAAGACTAAAAAAGTCGATCATCTCGGCACATTCTTCTACATAAAGCGTGGCGTTGGTTTCGACGGTAATATGAAAATGGGTCTCTTTTTTTAATTGCAAGCACAATGCCCGGACTTTATCCGCTTGCAAGAACGGTTCGCCACCCGTGATTACGATATGATCTATGTTTCCTCGGTTATGACCGATAATTCGCACGATCTCTTCCACGGGCAGGGAGAACGAATTCTCTACCTTAAAGGCAGCGTATGCCGTGTCGCATTCGCAAGTATTCCCGGCAAGTGTTTTCCACGTGCAATGGAGGTTACATCCGGCTAACCGAATAAATAGAGAAGGTATACCGTTTAATTTTCCCTCGCCCTGTATCGTTCCCGCAACGTGTAATCCAGAGGCGGGCAGTTCCTTTAGCAATTTACCGTCCTTGTCTTTCGTGATCGGGAAAATACCGTCCTTCGCCAAATGTAACATACGTGAGCTTTTTAGTTTTTATCTTTTATCTTATTCCTTCCCACCACTGCTCATTTTTCCATTCTTCCCGGATTGCCTCGGAAAAACGGATGTCGTGAACATTGAAATTCACGAGTTTCAGGTCTTCTCGGAAAGCCTCGGCATACCCGGTTGCCGTTTCATGTACCCGAACGGAGGAGAGTTGTACGTTTCCTTCCCCGTTTTTATGCTCCGTGTTTTGCAGGATTTTGTCGATCAAGTAAAGGAATAACAATGCATATCCTTCAGCAGAAGGAGAGACGGGTATTTCAGCTACCCGGCGGTTGTATTTGTATACAAAAGTCTTCAACTCGTCGGATTCTTCCTGCCACAACGAGTAGGTATGGTCG
Source organism: Butyricimonas sp. RTP31003st1_G1_RTP31003_210430 (assembly GCF_040920905.1). Lineage (NCBI taxonomy): Bacteria > Pseudomonadati > Bacteroidota > Bacteroidia > Bacteroidales > Odoribacteraceae > Butyricimonas > Butyricimonas sp. RTP31003st1_G1_RTP31003_210430. Next base: position 14,323 of record NZ_JBCOSQ010000082.1, read on the forward strand.
AAACTATCCACGAGTTCCTTCACCTTATCCAGCAGTACGAAGTCCATCACCATGTATCCCCGGTCCAGCTTGTCGGACGTGATGAATACTTCCACGATATACGAATGTCCATGAATGTTCTCCCGGCAACGGTGTGAAGAACAATTCCGCACGATGTGTGCCCCCTCGAATTTGAATAACTTTCTGATTACCATTTATTAATTTTAAATTTTAAATCCTACTAATTTATTGATTTTAGATTTTAGATTTCCACCCACGAAGTCCACGCTTTTTCAATCGTAAATCGTAATTCATAAATCATAAATTAAATCGGTTTTTTCATTTTCAATTCTCCATTTTTCATTTTCCATTAAACAACGGGTCTTTTATTCCCGCCTCTTCAAATGCTTTTGCCCGGAGAAGGCAACTATCGCAGGTGCCGCAGGGTTTTTCGTCGCCACGGTAACAAGTCCAGGTGAGGCTGTAATCAACTCCTAAACGATTTCCCAGACGTACCTCGTCGGCCTTGGTCATGTGCATGAAGGGGGCGTGAAGGGTGATCTTCTGTTTTTTCTCGGCACCGAGAACGGTTCCCAAGTTTATGGTTTGTTCCATGGAACGGATGAATTCTTCCCGGCAATCCACGTACCCAGAGTAGTCAACCTCACTGACCCCGATAAAGATGTCGGTGATGTCGAGGGCGTCGGCGTAGGAGGCAGCCACGGAAAGAAATACCATGTTCCGGGCGGGAACGTACGTGTCCGGGATGGTCGTCCGGTTTATATCCCCGTCGTGAATGTCCATCTTCTCGTCCGTGAGGGAACAGCCGTCCCATTGATTCAGCATGATTTTTACGAATTTGTGTTCTTTTACCCCGGCGGCTTTTGCCACGGCTTTTGCCGCTTTTATCTCTTTATCGTGTTTTTGCCCGTACTCGAAGGTGATAGCATATAATTCATCAAATCCTTGCTCTTGGGCAACGTATAGGGCTGTCGTGGAATCTAGTCCCCCGGATAGTAAAACAAGCGCTTTTTTCATGATCTTCCTTTCTCCTGTTATTTATAGTCGCAAAGGTAATATATTTCGGGTTACGATCAACAAGAAATGGAATGGGTAATAAATAAGACTTTTTGTCAGTTTTTTGAGCGTCGTGAATCTTGCCGTACGGTATTAATCCCGTTTGTTTTGGTCTTCCTGTCATTATTTTTACTTATGTAAAACTTTTTTTGTTTACTATTTTTTGTTGACTAATTAGCTCTTATTTCACCTATTTATTTTATATTTGTCAGATACTAATATTTGAAAATCGAAGAGTGTTCATCTTTTTTAATGACTAATTCATATTTGATATGTTTGGAAAGAAAAAGAATGAAGATGACTCTGAAAAATTAATGAAAGTCAGTGCTGACAACCTGACAATGATTACAATAGGGACGATAGTGAAAGGGACAATCACTATTGCTGGAGGATTACATCTGGAGGGAACGTTAGAGGGAGATATTATTTGCAAAGGGAAAGTTGTGATTGGTCCACAAGGAAAAGTCAAAGGAAATGTGAACTGTGACACCGCGGTGTTGTATGGTTTGTTGCAAGGAGATGTTCGTGCGACGAATGAACTGTACATGAAATCCGGGTGCATGGTAAAAGGTGATGTTTACACGCGTAAGCTGGAAATAGAGCCGAATGCCGGATTCGATGGTGTTTGTAATACCACCGGGATGAATGTCCCCGTGAAGGAAAAGAACACCAAAGTGGAAAAGGTCATGGTGGTGGAAGAGAAGTAGCCTTAGACTGGATTCTCTTAAAAATAGACTTTTAATTTTCTCCTGGTTTGGATGTACGATTTTACGACAAGTGAATGGTGGTCGGTTGTTGAAATGTTTGCATAAATAGCTAATTGGCATATGTTTTATTATGTGTCGGTTGGGTTAAATTATAAAACACTATAAATTGAAATCTAAACAGATAGAAGATGAAACGAGAATTTTTAACACAGTTTATGGAGCGACTTATTGTCGAGTTGGAACGAGAGCAGCGAGATGGTACTGCTCATGTTTATCAGAGTACTTTGAAACGGTTGAAGAAATTTGCGAATGGGCGCGAAGTTAGTTTTAAGCAATTGACCCCGGAATGGTTATCTCAATTCGAGCGGAAATTGTTGTCCGACCAGTTGAAGTGGAATTCTATTTCAACATATATGCGGACGCTGAGATCCGTTTATAACCAAGCGGTTGAACGAGGGATTGCCTCTTATATACCCCGTCTTTTCAGCCGGGTGCATACCGGGATTGATTGTCAGGTGAAAAGGGCAGTTTCCCCAGAGGTGATCTGTCGGTTGATGACAGATAAAAAGCCTTTGCCTGAACGGCTTTCTTTTACCCGGGATATGTTTGTCCTGCTGTTTTTGTTACGCGGGATGCCTTTTGTGGATCTGGCATTTTTGCGTAAGTGTGATTTGCAGGGGAACGTGATTGTTTATCACCGGCACAAGACGAGACGAAAACTGACTGTTGTGGTTTGCCCCGAGGCGATGGCCATTATCGAGAAATACAGGGATATGTATCCTGATTCTCCTTATTTGCTCCCTATTATTCAGGACCCCAAGCAGGACGAGTACCGGCAGTATTCCAGGATGTTGCGCTTGCATAACTACCGTTTGCGGCAAGTCGGGTATTTCCTGAAGATTAGAGAGCAATTAAGTACTTACGTGGCGCGCCATACTTGGGCAACCACGGCGTTACGACAGAATTATAATTCCAGCCTGATTTGTGACGCGATGGGACATTCATCGGTAAAGGTGACCGAGACTTATTTCCAGCGTTACCGGGAGGATGAGGTGAATCAATTAAATAATGCACTTGTGGCTTTTGTTCTATCCAAGAAAGTGTTGTGTTGAGAATAATATAGGAATTATGTGATGTCAAGAAGGTAAATGTCTGACAATTAGTCAGAAAAAAATCCGTTACTTTGTAGATAACGGAATCTTTTAATGAGTGCAAATTTATATATATATTTTTATTATTTCAAATAATGCGACGATTATTTTTCAATAGATGATAAAATAATTCAATTTTTTTTGAGTAGTAGTTTTTTTGGAGACAAAAAAACTATTACCCACCTTGATTTTCTAAAAGATGGGCGGAGTTCAGATCGCCTTCCCCGGACTACAAAAATTCATTATATAAATAATAACCCGCCGAAAGACCCCTTTTTATTTGAAATTTTATGTTTTACCGTTACCTACAAAGTAACGGTAAATTTAAATAGTGTGTAGTAAAAATTTTTGATGACATTCTGTCAGATTTCAAATGTTAGGTAATTTTAAAGAATGGGTTATGAAAAAAAGATTTAGTTTATTATGGTCATTGCTTGCAATGGTGGTAGTGTGTGCTTGTTCAAAGAGTGGTGGTTCGGATTATCCGGATCCGGAAAAGGCCGGTTTAACGTTTCAGGTTACTTTTGATAAAACCGGTATGGAAGGAAGAGCTCCACAATCTACGGCAATTCCGGAAACTTCATGGTCAAATATCAAACAATTACAATTCTTATTGTACAACGCGTCCGGTCAAGTGGTTTATTCAACCATCGTGAACCCGTCAAGCGTGTTGAGTACTTTCACGTACACGGACGTACCGGTAGGTACCGGTTACACGTTAGTTGCTGTTGCGAACGTGAAAAGTTCTTCGGATGCAATCACTACTTATATTGATGGAGGTACAACTCCAACTGAATGGACGATGTGGAATGTGCGCCAGAAGACTCTCTCGAATTTGGTGATAGAGCATGCAGATGGAGCTTTCCCGACATTCTGTTCAACTAAACTGACCACCGCGGGTAATGCTGCTTACAATGAACCGTCAGAGATCTTTATGGGATCTGCAACGGGTATAGATGTTGCAGCCGGAACGACGACTCCCGTGTCGGCTATTGCTCTGAAACGTGAAGTGGCCATGATGCGTGTTCGTTTGAATGTAAAAGATAGTGAAACGGATAATGAAAACACGGTTAATTTCACGCAGGATGCTTCTATCATGGTTTATCGTTTACCGGATAACATGAAAATTGGGGCAGCAAATGCAGGTGGAGTGAGTGCAACGTCAACCGATGCCAATATATTGGCTATAAAGGACGGAACCATTTTCAACACGGCCGATCCTACTTCCGGATATAACCCGAAGGTTATTCTGAAGAATAATTTCACCATGTGGAGAGATGTTATCGTGTGGCCGAATAATGGAGGACGTGCTATTAATGGAGCATCAACAGCAGACGCTTCTGTCGATCGCCAGTATTTTATCGTTGTTTCCGGACGTGGAAAAGCAGGTCATATTTTGGCAAACGGGGATGAGATGTCTACTGACGGTCCTGTTTATTGGTCTGGTTTGATTAAAGAGAACTTTACACCGAACACGATTCGCGAAGTAAACTTGACTTTACGTTCAGGAGGAACAACAGACGTGCCGACAAAACCTAGAGCAGAAGGTGGTTTGACAATTGGTGTTTCAGCTCCGGAAGCTTGGAGTAGTAATATCGTAGAATCAGCACTTACACTGTAAAAGAATTCCTTTTTATACACTCAAGATGATTTGCCTGGGAGCAGGACCTCTGCTCCCGGGGAATCTGAAATAAGTGTAAAATCAACAAAAATATTAAATATGGGAAAGAACAGACTTCTCATAGCATTTACGGGTGTGATTATCCTGCTCCTGCTCGCGTCATGTACCTATGATTATTTTAAAGATGAAACCAATTACCAGGTTTACGTACCCGAAGTGGTGGATAATAAGGTTAGTGACTGTCGTGTACTGGTTTATGACGAGACAGGAACATTGGTGGGAGCGCGTTACGAGGCTGCCCCGTGGAAAGATCCCCGTATGAGAGCAGGGTTGTTTAGTTTCAGATTACCCCCTGGTGAATATAAGGTCTATTGTTATACGAATACGGATAGTCTTTCATTTGTGGATGAACAACAACTGGAAACCTCTGCTTTTATGCTGAATAATAGCAGTTCCGGGGAGAATCATTACGTGCATCCTTCGGACGTGTTATTCCAGAAGTTTGTGCCTGTAATCGATCACCCGGGAATTTTGCGTACAGACACGGTGGAGTTGGAGCATTATACAGGAAGAATAACCGTGCGTTTTAAGAATTTTCCGGGCGACGTGTCACGCATAGTAAACGTGCAATTGTTGGCAGAAGGGGCGTCCTCCGTGCAGTATTTGAAAAATGATACAATAGCTGGTCGGCAGACCCCGGATGATCATATGTTTCATTTCGGAGAGTTACCGGAACAGACGACTGCTGATTATCTGGAAGTGGATCATCGTTATTTACCGTCTGTTGAAGGCGAATTTATGAGGCTGAATTATACATTCCTGGACCGTGACGGTATTGCCGTCAATCATTTACCGGTGGAAGTGAAAGATAAACTGACCGGTTTGCCACTCAG
>NZ_JBCOSQ010000083.1:0-19713 GCF_040920905.1 Butyricimonas sp. RTP31003st1_G1_RTP31003_210430
TTCAATTAAGGTAATTAATCATTCTGGAATTCAAATCGTTATAAAGAATTTACCAACTATTTTTGGCCACATGGCCGAAATATCAAATTTTCTTCTTTTTCTACTTGATAAAAATAAATAATAAATGATGATGCCTACAATGGGCAATAAAATGATACACAAAGTGAACACAACTTTATTAATCGGGTCTAAATCATTTCTTCTTAAAACTGAAAATAGACCTAAAACATCAACAACAATCAAGATTAACAGAACATACATAATCTAAATATTAAAATACAGTTAATTCTCCAACCTTCTTGGTAACATTATACCATCATTACATTGAAAGAGCAACTATCAATAACATAAATATCGTTATTCCTGCAAAATAATAATTTTTCATATTCAATCAATTATTTTCTCCAAAATCTCCCCCGCATCAACCATTCCCCCTACCATTCGTGAAACCACGACACCATTGGGATCAATTAATACCTTCGTCGGAAACGAGGAAATATTAAATAAACGTACCACGTCATACTCGTCCCGTCCCTCGTTATTCAATATTTGAGTCCACGTCATTCCATCCTCTTTAACTGCCGTCTTCCAAAGTTTCCGGGCCTCGTTCAAATCTTTCACGTTCTCTTGGGCCACGTTGATAAAAACGACCTGTTTTTTGTACTTTTCATACAACTCTTTCAAATGAGGATGCGATGCCCGGCAAGGTCCGCACCAGCTTCCCCAGAAGTCCAGCAACACGTACTTTCCCCGTAACTTTTCAAGAGACACCGTTTTCCCGTTCATATCTTTCTTCACGAAATTCTTTGCCGGTTGCCCCGTTCTAGAATCCTTACTCCGCTCCAGACGCTGCGCGATCACCCGCCCGTAGGGACTTACTTTCAAGTTTTCGGGGAAACGGTTATAAATATCTTCGGCCTCGTTCTCGTCAAACCAGATGTAATGTTCCCACAACTCCATCACCGAGATAAAACTATTCGGATTCTCCCGGATAAATGCCATGACCCGACGTTTTCCCGCATCCCATGACGCTTGGAACTCGTCCGGGTAATCCCGAATATCACCACCACGAATAATATTATCCATCACCAGTTGGTTGTAATCCCGCTCGTCTGCCTCCAACAGATCATAATTCAGACGAACAAAATCATGAGAAATCGATCCGCCTCTTTGCCATTCCAACTCGGCTACCTTCCCTTTCTCTGCATCAACCTTCACCACGGCAGCCTCTCCCGGAACAACGATAAAGTTGAAATGAGGATAATAATCATTCCCTCTTGCCGTGGGACAAGCTAGTTCTTCACACAACAAACGTACACTCGCGGCCACCGTATCTCGTCCCGCAAGGCTAATATCTATCATGTGATTATCGAACTCGTAATCTTCCCGTTCAAACTTTCCACGCAAGAAGTAAGAAACCGTCACTTTCCCTTTCTTCACCCCATCTATGGAGGCCCGCAGGCGGTATTCCTTCTTTCCCTCAAGATTCAACAGCGTCATGTAAAGCACTCGCCGATTCGTATTTTCAAACTCATCCAGATGATCCCGGAGTAACCCGGCCGCCAAAGTCTTTATAGCGTCATTCTCTTCTTGCAAGGCCCCCAAACCAAGCAATATGGAAAAACGATCCTTGGATTCCAGCGAGGCAAACTTTTCCCGGCAAATATCCAGATAAGCCTTCAAATCACCTTCCCAACGAACCCTCGCAATCTCATCCAGTTCCGACATACAACCGGGATTCGCCAAAGCGGCCTTCTGAATCTTTGTTTCCAAATCCTGCAAAGCCTTTAAGTTTTCTCCCGTATCCGGGACTCCCTTCGCCATCACGAAAGGGATCATCTCTTGCCGTAGCCAATTATACAACAAAGGCTCGACAACCTCTTCTCCGTTTGCCTTGATAAAACGATCTTTGTTAGCAAACACGTAATCGGCCTTCGGATCCTTGTAACTCAACGTGTAACGGGTATAAAGAAAGAAGTTTTCCGGTTTCACTCTCTTCTTATCCGATAGTTTATCAAAATACTCCTGTACAACCTTTCCACCGATCTCCCCGTTTCCCGTCTCCATCTGTAACAAAGCATACTCGTTCACCAACTCCGGTGTACGCTCTCCCTTCTCGTAACGACGTGTCAAACCTTCAGGCGACCATTTAGGATCAATTCCTTTCCTAATCTTGTCGACAAACTCATCCGCCGGACGGGCTCCTGCCGTTCGATAAACTTCCGTCCCATCCGCCCGTAACACCACGAATGTCGGGTAAGCCTTCACTTGATATTTCTTTGCCAACTCTACTCCTTCACCCTTCTCCGCATCCACTTTCAGATTCACAAACGTCCGGTTAAAATACTCGCCGACCTGATCTTGGGTAAATACCTCCGAAGACATCATCTTACACGGTCCGCACCACGTCGTGTAGAAGTCAATGAATATCATCTTCTTCTCTTTCACCGCAACAACCTGCGCCTCCTTCATCGTCAACGACTTAAAATCAACTCCCTGAGCAAAAGATGACAGCGGTAAAATTACCGCTATCATCCAGAATAATATTAAATTTTTTCTCATACTTATTTCGTACTATTTCTCCAATCCATATCTTTCACCTTCACTAAATCCGTCCAATGACAACGCTCATCTGGTGTCAATTCAAATTTATTCTGATCCGTCCCTAACACATACTTCTGTAAAGTTCCCCCTGTCGTACTGTTATATGTCGCTATATACAAATCATTATACGTTGTATTCGACTGAATATCAAATTTCAACATAGTGATTTCATCATCCAGTTCCATCTTATACAATTTTTCATACCCCTTATTGTAATCATACGCATACAAGGTCTTTCCCACGGCATAAAGGAACATTGAACGTTTTGACGAAAAAGCAAACAATTTTGCATCATTTATCCCGGTCGCCAAAGAAGAATTTATGGCATAATAAGCTCGTTTATAAGCATTACTATAAGCATAGAACTTATAAATATGAAATTGATTGGTTTCAGTATCTTTCATCAAGGCAAATGAATTTCCGTTAGAACTTCCCCCCTCCGTATCCATCGTATTCTCTGCATACCATAACACCCGACCTTCCGGTTGAATCCACGGGAAAATATCTCCCGTTCCATCAGACAACTCTCGAGAATAAGTGTCAAACGTTCCAAAACGCAAGAAACGATTATCGTCCGTATCATAAAGCACCGCACCATACACGTACCCCGGAGACGAGAATATATAGGGATAAGCTTTGAACAACACATCCTGAGATTTTGAAGCCCTATTCATCGGATTCGGATAATACTCGCCACTATAAAGAGACACCATGAAAACATATCCGTTATCACAAACAACCATACGATTCGTGGACATATTTCCAGCTCTATTTTTAGCAATCATGTGTACGGGATTCAATTGCTCCGGCATTTCAAAACTTGAATAGACCATACGTTCGAAAGTATTTAAAGGATCGCCCTCAAATGTCGTCGTATTCACGTAATAGGAACGATCCTCCGTAGCAACCCATAATTTCACATACGGGTCCATAGACGCAGTATAAGCACTCGTGTACATAATACTTTTTGCTCCTCGCATAGGTGGCAATCCATTATTTGACAATAGGTTCTTCAACACGATCGTGTCACCCGGCATGGCAATCATGTCCACGTTCACGAATCCATCCTCATCATCCCCAATCAAAAGGAATCCACGGGCAACCTCCGTTCTCACGACTAAAGAGGTATAATTCATCCACAATAGTCCGGTTTGCTTATCCCTCACTTTCAAATAAAGGGCGTAAGATCCCGGGTAAAGCTCCATAAAATACTTCAACTCCCGTTCCGTTCCTATCACTTCGCTAGAAAGATCACTAGCCACTCCCGGAACAGCTTTCCACTCATACTCATATCTATCGGGTGTTAAACTGTCTAGTGAAAATAATAGCTTGGGTTTAATTTTCAGTGTATCTTTTTTAAAGATCATACTATAACCATCCCCCAGCTCGTCTATCACAATCTCATTCACCTCCGTGTAATCATAAGATCCCTTATCATCATAACAAGAAATTACGACACATGAAAAGGCTAACATCAAAAACAATATTATATTTCGTCTCATAACATACTATTTTATACATTCAACCTATTGTTCTGGTACCCAAGGTACTCCCACGACAGACGTCCAAGATACTCCCATGAACCACATCAAACGTCCATCATCCTCCAATACTGGAGTTCCTTTATCATAAAGCTCTTGTAGATAGTTAGCCATATGCTCTTGAATCACGGCTTGTTTCGCTCCCGGCATAGTTGCTTCAGTTTGAAAGTCTTCATACGTCAAATCAAACTGGTCACAAATCAACTTGTACTTCTTTACCGTGAAAACTCCCCAACGTCCACTTTCCGTATCTCCCGGCTGATCGTATATTCCCCCGATCCAACGAGCCGGTTTCACGATAAAGTCACTCATGATAATCTTATGCACGGAGGCATCAAATTCACTAGAACCTTCGCTAGACCACATTCCGGCTAACTTGCCCCATTCGGGAATACCGATAATAAAATCATTCGTTGGAAGGAGTCTTAAACCCAGCACTTTTTCAACCTCCATAATATTCTCGTTTCTTTTCAAATGGATAACCACATCCGCATAAGTCTGTCCGGCTTTAATCACCTGCATCTCCTCAAACGGTTCATAATTCTGATTCACCACAGCTGTGGTAGAATCTTTATCAACCACCATCTGGAAAGTCCGATCATAATCCTTCACTCTTCCGGTTGACATCACTCTCACTTTCACCTCGTATGTATCTCCCAAAATGTTCACAAATTCGACGGGTGTGTAAGACTGGTTTGCCCATTTCGTCGTGTCTCCCCACTCGGCACCCCATTGCACGTAAAAGTAAACACCTTCTTCCCCATCATAATCTTTCACCTCTTTTTCACAACTGATCATTCCGATAGCCGCCCAAAAAAGAGCGATCATATATATTATCTTTTTCATATTCATGTCTTTTTAGTAAAACTATATTCCGTTTACTCCGCCCGCTGGCTCGTTTCACTATCCGGTAAGGGGAACACGTAACTATCCAAAGAAATATTCTTTATACTATTCACCGTACCTCCATCCGGGATGTGTTGCAAAGCATTCCGTTTATAATAGAAAAACAACTGTCCCTCACCAATAAATTCTCTCACATACTCGGCCCGAATCAAACTCTTTAACTCTTCCGCGGAAGATGCATTTTGATTCACGCAATTACGACTAAAACGCAACGGGTTAAAATACTTGTCTAAAGCCGTTTGTACATTAGTTTCACATTCTGCCGCAATCAAGTACAATTCACTCATCCGAATCAGCGGAGTCATATAACGATAAGCCTCCGACCCCGTCCGGGTTTCATCCATATACTTGATAAAATAGGTTACTTCCCGGTTATTCTCCACGGTAGATTCCCACATACGATAACGATAATCATTCTTATCATCATACGTTTCATTAACCCTACCCGTTGCCAGATCTCCCGCCATCGTCAATATACTCGTTGTCGCCAATGTCGGTACGAACAACGTCTTGTAAACAACATCCGGGCGAGAAGTATTGTAAAGAGAGAACAGTACCTCCGGGGAGAACACCCGGTCTGAATTAGCCTCCATGTAATCGGCATCAATCAATGGAAATAAAGGCGTATTCTTATCACTAACCTTTTCTATCACGGTTCGGGCATACTCGCCAGCCTTCTGCGTGTTTCCACTCCACAAATAGGCACGTGCCATTAAAGCATTTATTGCAAAATAATTCAACCGATACTGACGATAATTCATATCATTTGAACCAACCTCCTCCCCGTAATTCTTTGCCCCTTCGGTAATCACCGGATCAACCGTCAACAATAGACTGGCAGCCGTTTCCAAATCTTTAATAATATAACTCATCACGCTATCTGCCCGTAATAGAGGCTGCACGACACGATCCGCCACCGTCATATAAGGCATACAAACAGTTTCTTTACCGGTAGCCGACCAGATCGGACCGAACATTCTCAACAGATCCAAATGCATCATCGCCCGCAAGCCAATAGCTTCACCTTTAATCATACGATAATACTCGTCCGGTAGCACAGAATTTCCATTGCCACAATGCTCTATGATAGCGTTACAATTTGCAATCATAGTGTACAATCCTGACCAAATATTATCAATCTGAGTTTTATAAGTAGCATCCTCGTAGGAATAATCCATATAACGGGCATAAGCGTGATCTGCAATATTACAATTATAATATTGCGCCATCACGTCAATCATTCCCATTGTCAGATTACGACCGTACAAAGACGTCTTGTTCAATTCCGAATACACGCCATTTAGTGCGGTCATGAATCCCTCCTTATCCTTAAATAAGGTATTATCCATAATTCTATCTTCCGGGTCCACTTCCAGCCATGAATTACATGACACGAGTAATAATACCAACCCCGTGGCGAATACTGATTTTATCTTTTTTATTGCATTCATAATCAATCTACTTTAAGTCATTAAAACCTCACACCAAGGGAAAAAGCCACCGTACGGGCAAACGGGTAATCCAATCCCCGCTCATTTTTCACCGTGGAAATTCGGAATATATCATTCATGTACCCACGAATTGTCATGGAAGACGCTCCTATATACCTTAGCCATTTTGCTTGAGTCTCGTAACCCAAAGAAATAGACTCACCACTCAACGTGTTTTCATCCGCAACAAAACGAGAAGACATCGGGGTCGTTTCGGTCAATGAAATAGCTTTAAACTTACTCACGTCCCCCGGCTTTTGCCAACGATCGTACAAGGCCCGTTTATCCTGATTATACTTCAAAGCATTATCAGAAATATTCTCTACTTTATCATATAACGTGGATAAAAATATCTGACCACCTAACCGATACCGTAAATTAATTGAGGCCGTGAACCCTTTATAATAGAATGAAGTCCCGATAACACCTTCTACCTTAGGATCGGAATTTCCCACGACAACTTCATCCGCATAATCATGTACAAAAGTCTGCGTTCCATCCTTCTTGATAAAAATTTCCCGTCCGGTTGCCGGATCAATACCGGCGGAACGTACCGCCCATAAATCAGAAGGACTACCGCCATCGTAATATCTTGTCAGATTCGAACTTCTGTTATCTTGATTGTATTTATCCAAAGAATTCCCGATATTTTTATATTCGGACGTGATATGTCTGGCGTTCAGGTTAAAATTCCAATTCATATGCTCTTTCTGTAATATCGTGTAATTCAACACGGCTGTCACTCCCTCCGTCACCTGTTTACCCAGATTCATCGGGGCTGTACTCGATCCCGTGGATGAAGGCATCTGCACGTAAACTAATAGAGGGTCGGTATTTTTAATGAAATAATCTACCGTTACCTTCAACCTGTTTTTCAAGAAAGCCATGTCAATCCCGTAGTTCTGATCAATCGTCTTCTGCCACTCCAGATTATTGTTTCCCCAAGTAGAGATTACAGCACTTAATCCGAATGGATTAGGATAAGCGGTAGAATACCCGTACACGTTCATCGAAATATAAGCATCGAAATTTTGGTTTCCGGGATTACCGATAGAAAAACGCAACTTCAAATAGTTAATCCAATCCTGTCCTTTAAAGAAAGCCTCGTTATGCACGTTCCAACCTAATCCAATGGCCCAAGTAGTCGTAAATTGCTGTGATAACCCGAAAACGGATGATCCGTCCGAACGAAAATTCGCATCCAGTAAATAGCGATTATCATAAGCATAACCGGCATTTAGATAATAACTAGCCGACCGTTTTTCCGTGTTGGAATAGTTCGGTTTGCCCCCGGAAGGATACCCCGTAGAAAAAGACGGATTAGAATAACGATCATCAATAAATCCCCTTGAAACAAAGCCACTCGATTTGGCCTGATTAGACGCTAAACGTATACCACCCACGGCATTTACCATATGTTTCTCATTAAATAACTTTCCGTAAGTCACATTAAAATCACCGTCGTAACTCAAGTTCTCTTCATTCGTTTCCGTGTAAGTTCCTTTCTCCGTAGACTCGGCACCGACAAAATCAGAGGCTTTCGGAGATTTAAACACTTCCGCTTTTGCAGATGATTTACTAATACTGAAACGTCCCTTTACCCGTAACTCATCATATACTCGCCAGTCGATCTCGAAATTATTTCTGAATCCGAAAGAACGACTCTCGTTTGAACTATTCAATATCATATCATACAACGGATTATACACGTTCAGAGTCTTCAGATATGAAGATGAATTAATGTCAGAATCCGTGTAAGTTTCCATAACTTGATCCGGCTCTCCATACTCGTTCAACTTCCGATGATACGGGTTCGCCCGGGAGAACTCAGAAAAGGACACATTCTCACGAGAAGACATCGTGTAATCCAGATTCAAATAGTTCGTAAACGCCACGGTTTTATAACGATACATCAACCTCACGTTACCATTCAACACATCACGATCAGAACCTTTCATCACACCTTGTGTCTTATTATAACTGAAACCAATCCCGTAACGCATCCGGTCATCCCCTCCCTCTGCAAAAAGATTATGACTATGAGAAGTTGCAAACCGCAAAGGTTCACTCATCCAGTAAGTATCAACCCCTCGTTTCACTTCCGCCAAACGCTGATAGTACAATTGCTGGTATCCCTCCGACACGATCTCTCCATTAACATCTAAATCTCCATAATACCCAGCTAAACGTTCAAACTCTAATTTCTCTGCAGAATTCATCAAATTATAATCAGACAAATCTGCAAACGTGAAATTCAAATTTCCGTTATAATTCAACCTGAGCGTCCCTGCTGCCGGAGCCTTTGTTTCCACCACAACAACCCCGTTGGCAGCCTTTGCACCGTAAATAGCCGTGGCTGCGGCATCTTTCAGTACCGTAATACTCTCCACTCGATCCATACTCAAATCACTAATTGTAGCTAACGTCGTCTCAAAACCGTCCAATATAAACAACGGTTGATTCGGGTCTGTCTCGTACTCCTGTGTCAAACCAATCACGCTTGTTTTACCACGCACGTTAATATCCGGCAAACGGTTGGGGTCAGAACCAAACTGATTGTTCTCCATAATGGCAAAAGAAGGGTCCATCGTCTTCAGACTCTGCAACACGTTCGTGTTACCGATCGTCTTTAATTCCTTCGCCGTATAAGTTGTCGACGATCCAGTGAAACTCTCTTTCTTACGAGAATAAATACCCGTCACGACAACCTCGTCCAGTCCCTGTACTTCTTCTTTCAATACAACGGTCCACTCTCCGCTTTTTGGAATATTTTTATAAGAAATTGTTTGAGAAACCATCCCAATAAAAGAAAATACAAGTTCAGCGTGAGTTGTATCAGTAACAACAATTGAAAACTCTCCTTCCAATCCCGTCGTTACGCCTAACGTTGTCCCTTTTATTAATACCGTTACCCCCGGTAGCGGATGTTTTCCCTCATCAACCACTTTTCCTTTTACGGTCACGGCTTTTTTATCCGTACCACGAGTAGACTGTTCCGTCTTAGCCACGATCACCACGATATTATCCTCGATATAAAAATCGAGAGACGTTCCTTCCAGACATTTTTTCAGAATATGCGTCACGTTATCAGAGGTAACATTCACGGAAATCTTCCCCACGTTCTTCACCACTTGATCATTGTACACGAAGGTGTACCCCATTTTCTGTTTAATTTCGTTAAAAGCAACTTGTAATTCCACGTTGTCCAGTTTGATCGTCGTTCGTTGACCCAGCGCTGTGGCCGTGAACGAGACAAACGTCATCAGTAGGGACAACATTGTTAACCTCATCATCAACAAAAAATTCCCATGGGCTCGCCTAAAAAACCCACTCGTTCTGATTTTTTTCATAACTTTGTATCATTAAAATTTCACATTGTGCCTCAGGCACCTTACTTAAACGGGGGATGGTCCAGATCTCCCGTTTTTTCTATTTTACAGTCACCGTATGGCCATCCACGGAGATAGTCACCATGCCAGTTCGTTCAATTAATCTCAATACTTTATTAAAATCATCAAATCGTTGCATCTCGATCGTGAAACACTCGTTCATCACCGCCGGATTCTCGAAAATAACCTGCACGTCATACCAGCGAGATAGTTCCTCCATGATATTTTTCAAGGAAACATGAACAAAATGGAATTTCCCCTCATGCCATGCCACGTAAGGAGCCACATCCACGTCAAGCACTTCAAGATCGTTTGTACCCGGAGCCTCAAAAGCTTGTTGACCCGGTTTCAACAGCACAGTGTTATCCGCCCCCTTCACCTGTACACGTCCTTTCACCAGAGTTGTCGCCCGGGAAGACCCGCCATACGCACGAATATTAAATTCAGTTCCGAGTACCCGAACCGTGTAGTCTTTCTCCACCTCCACGATAAAAGGTTTCGCCTCATCATGTTTCACGTCAAAATAAAGCTCCCCCTTCGCGTACACTTTCCGTTCCTTCCCTGTAAACACGGTCGGGAAACGAAGAGACGATTCCGCATTTAACCATACCACCGTTCCGTCGGGCAGCACGACTTTATACTCTCCCCCTCTCGGAATCCGGATTTCGCTGTATTGGGCCGCACTTATTTCCGCACTATCACTTTTGTAGGTCAACGTCCCTCGTTCATTCACGAACCGGCCACCTTCAAACAACTGTAAGTCACAAATACTGTCTTTACCCAAATCGACCACTTTGCCATCAGGTAAATAAAGCTGTGCCGTTGATACTCCCGGAACAATTCGCTCTTGCCGTAGCTCCGGCACTCCCGGTTCTACCTGCCGCATATTCAAGTACATTATCCCGATCAAAAGAGGAACCATCAATGAAGCTGCCACCGCCCAGCGACGCATCACAAGACGACGACGCAACCCGGTAGCCCGTTCCAAACGGAGCCACGTTTTCTCCCTTCCTTTATCCAGTCGATCAAAATAGAACGACTTTTCCAGCATATTCTCCTTGTTGCAAATTTTCTCGAACAATTCCCTATGCCTTCCTTCACGTAACCAGGATTCGAGCATTTCCCGTTCAGACGCAGAGAGTTCCCCACGTAAAAAACGATAAATAACAAGCTCTATCCTAGGATCAATTTTCTCCATTTTTCAAAAATTTCCCCTAAAACGTGAACACCTCCCCACAGGGTGACACCCTTTGTAAAAAAAAATTCTTTAAACGCCCAAAAGAAGTAATAACAACCACTGAATACCCTTCAACCGTTCCCGCAACACCCTGTAAGCACGCAATTTAATCGTCTTCACCGTGTTCACGGAAACCCCTAACTCTTTCGCAATTTCAGGATTGGAAAGGCCCTCCATCGTCAGAATCACGACCCGACGAGATCGCTCCGACAAATCCTTTATCGCATCGTACACCATCGCGTGGACCTCCTCTTCAAGAATAAATTCTTCCTCCCCCTCTTCCGTGAGCCACAGGATTAATTCCGGCTCATTGCGACGTTGCACTTTTTGGTGACGCAGGTAATCCAAACAAGCATTTCTAACACTCATATACAGGAAACTTTTAATTGCCGCAACAAAATAAAAGTCCGCCCGTTTCTCCCACACCTTCAGGAAAGCATCTTGCACGAAATCTTCAACAATCTCATCGTCCTCGATATACTGGAAACCGTACGACTTCACGGGGAGATAGTATCGATCAAAAATCTCCTTGAAAATCACACCATTTCCAGCCCGGAACTTTTTTATTAGAACATCCTCTGATTTCGTCAAAACAATAAGTACTAATTACAAGAAACACTTACTTTACATGAACTCAAAGTTAATATTTTCTTTCTTTCAATACAACTCCCTTAACAATTTTAATGACAATATCTTGCCTTTAAAGGGCAAAACATGCTGAAGAACATACCAGAGGAGACGAGGTCGCTTCCCAAAATTAGTTTACCAAACTTACCTGCTTATAGTAAACCACATCCCCGACAAGACAGGATGAGATAAGGCAGAAAACGGGGATCAACTTCAGTACACTCTCGGTATTCCTTCGCTACTCCCTCGCTCGTGAGCGAGCGTGTACCGACCGTGCGAGGAAAATAAATCGGGGGTAAAGGCTTATCACACCCTTTACCCCCCAAAACATCTTTTCGTTCTCTTCCTAAATCACCAACAAGCCGTATAAATCACGGCTAACAAAATACAAATCACGTAAGCACAAATATTAAATACCTTATCGGTTTTGAACATTTCAGAGGTCAACACCAAGCCTTTCGGGTCGTCATCCGTCTTGCAGGTAGCCAAACTAACCATACCGATTGTTACCATCGTCAACAAGAACGTGTACATCATCTGATCGAGGAACGGCATTTCGATGGGCAGGAACTTCAACAACAACGCCACGGGAATAGAGATCAGCACTCCGATTATAGCCCCCCGGTTCGTAGTCTTCTTCCAGAACAATCCCATCAGGAAGACGGCCAGTATACCGGGGCTCACTAACCCCGTGTACTCTTGAATATACACGAACATCTGATCGAAATTAGCCATCATAGGAGCAATCAAACCCGCAATCACCAACGCCACGGCTGCCGTGATCCGTCCCACACTCACTAATTTTTTGTGCGAGGCCTCCCGATCCATGTAAGGTTTATAAATATCCATCGTAAATATGGTAGAAGTCGAATTCAGCATGGAGGCCAACGAAGAAACAATAGCCGCTGCCAATGCCGCCAGCACCAAACCCTTCAAACCCGTGGGTACAAACGTCCCGATCAGCCACGGATAGGCTTTATCATTTCCTCCCGTCATCTCGAACATTGCCGTCACGGACGGGTCTTTAGACTCGGTGTACATCACGAAAGCCACGATTCCCGGAATAACCACAATCAAAGGCACGATCAATTTCAGAAACGCCGCAAAAGCAATACCTCGTTGAGCCTCTTTCAATGACTTGGCCGCCAACGTCCGCTGGATGATGTATTGATTGAACCCCCAATAATAGAGGTTTGCCACCCATAAACCACCGATAAGCACGGCAATACCCGGCAGGTTTTTAAACTCCGGGTTATCCTTCGAGATAATCATATGGAACTTATCGCCCGCCGTGTCCACGACGTGGTTAAATCCCTCCACGACACCGCCACCGGGCAACACGTTATCCAAAGCGATAAGCGTGGTTATAACGCCCCCGACGATCAACAAGGCCACCTGAATCACATCCGTCCAAGCCACTGCCGACAATCCCCCGTAAATGGAATATGCCGCGGCAACAAAGGCCAGCCCGACAATGGCAGGAATGAACAACTCCCCGTTACCCGTACCAATAATCGTATCAATAGCTTTTGCCCCCAGGAAAAGCACTGAAGTCAGGTTCACGAAAATAAACAAGGCGATCCAGAAAACGGCAAGAATAGTCTTCAGGTTTGTCGAAAAACGTTTTTCCACGAATTCGGGGATCGTGTAAAGCCCCTGTTTGATAAATATAGGTAAAAAGAATTTACCCACGATGATCAAGGTCAAGGCTGCCATAAACTCATACGAGGCAATGGCCAGTCCC
Organism: Butyricimonas sp. RTP31003st1_G1_RTP31003_210430; assembly: GCF_040920905.1. Classification (NCBI taxonomy): domain Bacteria; kingdom Pseudomonadati; phylum Bacteroidota; class Bacteroidia; order Bacteroidales; family Odoribacteraceae; genus Butyricimonas; species Butyricimonas sp. RTP31003st1_G1_RTP31003_210430. The sequence goes on from NZ_JBCOSQ010000083.1 coordinate 13,539, forward strand.
ACAGCGAACCCCGATCCGGACATCCCGATAAATTGTTCGGCAGAGATATTCGCCGCAATCAACGAGGCCCCGATAGCCCACCATGGTAATGATTTGCTCGCAAGGAAATAATCCTCCGTTGTCTTCTGCACGCCTTTTTTACCTCTTGACACCCACAATCCCACGGCGATAATCATTAAGGCATACGCCCCGAAAATGAAATAATCCCAGAACTCAAAACTCGTGTTCAACATTTTTCCAATTGTTATGGTTTATACTTAGTAGATTTTCCTCACGCCATCACCAATGTCCGCCACGTAAAACTCGGCATTCAATCCAATTTTATCATGATACACGGGAGCCAACTTCTCGATAAATTCCTGCACGCTGTCCTCTTTCACAAGGCTCACGGTGCAACCACCGAAACCGCCCCCCGTGATCCGGGACCCCAGCACACCCGGCAACTTCTGCCCTTCCTCCGCCAGCGTATCCATCTCGACACCGGTAACCTCGTAATCTTCCTTCAATGACCGATGCGATGCGTTCATCAATTCCCCGAAACGAACCAAATCCCCCTTTTGCAACACGTCAATGGCCTCGTTCACCCTAGCGTTCTCCGAGACGGCATGACGAGCCCGGCGATAAACGGTTTCATCAGAAATCAGATGCCGCACCCACTCCAATTCTTCCTCGCTCAAATCACACAGATGTTTCAAGTTCAGTCCTTGATTTATATCGGCCAAAGCCTGTTCACACTGGCTCCGCCGCACGTTATACTCGGAAGTAACTAGATCATGGTTCTTATTTGAATTGGTGATTACCAATTTATACCCATTGAGGTTTAGCGGGATCAAATCATAATCCAAAGTACCGCAATCCAGCGCAATAGCGTGTCCCTTCTTTCCCATACCCACGGCAAACTGATCCATAATCCCGCAATTCATGCCCACGAAGACATTCTCTGCCCGTTGTGACATTTTCACCAACTCCACCACGTCCAGCCCGGCATTCAACTGATCGTTCAACATAAACGCCGTCACGACCTCTATCGAAGCTGACGAGGATAACCCGGCCCCATTCGGAATATCCCCGAAATACAGGATGTTAAAACCCCACGGGTCAAGCCCCCGATCCGAGAACTCCTTCACCACGCCCAAAGGATATTTCACCCATTCACTGGGTTTATTCTCAAAAATACTTTGATCACATTCCACTTGAAAAGTTTGGTTCATACTAGCGAAAGCAATCTTCCGATCATCCCGACGAGCCACGGCCAGATAAGTCCCGAAACTTAACGCACACGGGAACACCCGTCCCCCGTTATAATCAATATGTTCCCCGATTAGATTTACCCGTCCGGGAGCAAAGTACAGATGTTCAACCTTTGTCCCGTAAATCTCCTCAAATCTTTTTTCCAACACGCTTGTATCCATTTTAATTAATTTAAAATTTAGAATTTAAAATGGGGTCTAACGCCATATGTCTACAAAGTTAAAGTATTTTCTTTAAAATTTTATATTCAACACGAATGAAAATTACATTCTATTGCTTATTTTTATGAGTCGATTAAAATCATGGATCATGGAATTGAAAGAATATATTCTCAAGAATGAATGCCTTGAAATTCACGTATGTAATCTCGGCGGGATTATAAAAAACATATTTGTACGCGATTGCAGGTGGAAACTTGTAGACGTGGTTTTAGGATTTGATACCCTTGAACAATATATTGACCCGGAGTACCGGAAAAATTACCCTTATTTCGGGGCGCTCATCGGACGCTATGGTAACCGCATCAAAGGCGGAGAGATCACGATTGACGACACGACTTACACGTTGAACAAGAATGAAAAAGAAAATACCCTCCACGGGGGAACGCCCGGATTCGATCAACGTCTTTGGGACGCAGAACAACCGGACAACGAACATCTCATTCTGCACTACACTAGCCCGGACGGGGAGAACGGTTTCCCCGGTACACTGGACGTCACGGTTCGTTATTCCATTGAAAACAACGTGTTCCGGGTGATTTACGAGGCTAGTTGCGATCAACCGACACACGTGAATCTCACGCAACACCCCTATTTCAATCTAAGGCCTACCGACGAGAATATCGGGAATCACGAACTACGGCTTTATACCTCCCACTATCTGGAAACAACTCCTGATTTAATCCCAACGGGAACTGTCCTCTCGACAGACAAAAAACACGCTTTCGATTTCAACAAACCGCTTTTCCTCGCCTTGCAGGAAGACGGGTTGGATGATTGCTACACGTTCGGAGATCCGATAGAACCCCAACTCATGGCCGAGTTGTCCCACCCGAAAAACGGGATCACGGTCACCATCCTGTCGGATTACCCCGGCTTGCAGGTTTACACGGGTAAATACATCGACGTGGCCAACGGGAAAGGCGGAAAGCATTACGGTCCCTATTCGGGAATTGCTCTAGAGACACAAATGCTCCCGGACAGTCCCCACCATCCTTGTTTTCCTTCCACCCGTTTGAACCCGGGCGAACGGTATCTTCACAAAACGATCTACTCGTTCAACTGTATCAGCGTGGAAGAAGACTACGAGGACGAAACCGAGGGATAAATCGATAGATTTATTTTCGTTTGGTTTTTAAGAAGAACATCGGGATCACGGCCAATAACGTAGTAACGAATGCCACGAAAAACACATCGTTAATCCCACTGATATAGGCCTCCATGTCCACGTGCTCAAGTATATATTGTTTCGCATAGGACACGGATTCCGCACGTCCCAATCCACCACTCGAACTAAAAAAGCGGCTTAACCCATCCACCACGTTCAAGTAAGTCTCTCCCGTGTAAGCAATGGCCTCGTGATAACGTTCCGTGTGATACGTCTGTCGCTGGCTCAACAAATGGCTGAACATGGCCACCCCGAAACTTCCCCCGATTTGCCGCACTATGTTCGTCACGCTCGACGCTTGAGCCATCTGTTGGTTACTGATTTGCCGCAAAGAGACGTTGAGCAAGGGCGGGTAAAGAATCCCTAACCCGACTCCCCGCAAATAGAGGCTGATCATGATGTACCACTTATCGGTCAGAAAGGAAAAGGAGTAATTCATGTAAAAACTGGTACATAACAAGAACAATCCCAACACGATCACGACCTTTGGGTTTACCCACCGGGAAGCATTTCCGGCCAACGGGGATGCCACCGCTTGTAGAAATCCCACGGGCAGGAAGAACAAACCCGTCTGGTAGGCCGAATACCCCAGCGAATCCTGCATATACAAGGGAATCAGAAAAGTACTCCCGAACATCCCGATCCCGAATATAAACACGATCAGGTTCGCCAGCGAGAAATTGTGATCCTTGAATATCTTGAGATTAATCATAGGATGTTTTACCGTCAATTCCGTGTACAGGAATAACACGAAACTAACCACTGCCACCCACATACATCCCAACACCAACGGGCTGGACCACCCTTTCGTGTTCGTACTTGAGGTCACCTCAGACAGACCATACAGGAAAACGGGCAAAAACACGGCAGACGTGATAAAACCCGGTATATCAAACTTCTGCCTCATACCCGTCTTGTACTCCTGTTGCACGATCATCGTGTATATGATACTGAATATCCCGATAGGAATATTCACGAAAAAGATATAATTCCAATTCAGATTATCCACGAGATAGCCACCGATAAGCGGACCAAAGGAAACAGAGGCAGCCGAGGCGATCGCCCAGAACCCGAGCGCCATACCCCGTTGCTCCACCGGGAAAACGGTCGTTACCACAGCCATCCCCACGGGCATCAGCAAACCACCCCCGATTCCTTGGAATATACGCCAGAATACCAGTTCCCCGATAGCCGTGGAATTGCCACACATGAACGAACCCACTGTAAATACTGTCAACGAGAAAATAAAGATTCGCTTGTAACCGAAACGATCAGACAGCCCCCCTGCAGCCGGAAGAATGGTTGCCATGGAAAGCATGTAGCCCGTCAAAATCCATTCGGCACTATTCATCGACGCCCCAAGCGTTCCCATAATCACGGGTAAACCCGTGTTGACTACCGTGGAATCAAGCACGGCCATAAACGTGGTCAACATGACGTTAAACAGCACGAGCCACTTGTAACTTCCTCCACCGATCGGTGTTGCGGTAACGACATTCATGGTCACTCCTTCTCGATTTTAACCGTTGCAGACATACCTGAAACCAACTTCACCCGAGCCTTTTGCCCGTCATCACCTTCAACCCTATCAATAGAGATCTTCAACGGTATGCGTTGGGTTACTTTCGTGAAATTACCGGATGCATTATTCGGTGGGACAAGGGCGAATTCCGAGGCCGTGTTGTCCCCGATGTAATACACCCGTCCCTCGAAAGTTAGCTTATCGTAAGCATCCAAAGTGAATTGAGCTTTCTGCCCGAGATAAATCTCCTTAAACTTCGTTTCCTCCAAGTAAACCGCTACCCAAATATCTGTTCCCCGATTCAGGGTAAACGCAGTCTGTCCCGCCTCAATCCGATCTCCCGGTAGAACCCAACGTTTTCCGACAACGCCATCAACGGGAGCCATCACCGTACAAGCGTTATCGTCAAGAATAAACAACGTGTCACCCTGTTTCACGGCATCCCCCTCCATCGCGTACAAACGGGTCACTTGTCCCGCCACCGGAGCCGAAACACTCACTCGAAACGAATCGAGATTCGCATCGTCCGTGCGGATATACTTCCTGTAATCCAGCCACCACAAAACGGCAACCACGATTGCCACGATGATAAAGATAATCAGGAATATAATCTTCCTCTTCTCCCCTTTACCGGAGACTGTTGTTGTAGTATCTGCCATAAATCGAGTTTAGTTTAGTTAGAATTAAAATATTCACCTTATAAACGTCAAGACAAGCCGTTAGGTTATAATCACAATACAGGAATCGACAACAAGAGCTGCAAACAAATGAAAAAGAGAATACAAATTACTTTTCCGGATATTTCACATAAGAAACAGATGATAATATACACGTTCGACATTTACTTTGTAAAGCCTATATTAAAAGGTTTATTTATTATTCTTTTGAATCATTGCTTAATTTTATTAGTTTTGCAAAAAGCGATCGGTAATGGACATAGAAAAATTACATGGTACGGACCCTCGGTTATACCAACTCGTGGCACCGTTGGTAATGAGCATTCCCGTACTCCGGTACAATAACAACTATCCGTTCAAGACCTCCGTCCACCACAAATGGCTTGTGGCAACAGAGAAGGGAGTGGTGAAAGGTTTCATGCCTATTGACATAAAGAGTACGGGCGCCTGTATTGATAATTATTACGTATCAGGAGGCAATTCCTTGTTACTATCCGCCTTGATTGACTTCGCAAAAAAAGAATTTGCAGGGGAACAACCTCTTTTTGCCGTTTCCCACACCCGAGATGCAGAAACCTTCAAAACAAACGGTTTTATAGTTTCAAAAGAGTGGAAATTGTATATAAAAATGGTATATCCTCCAGCTTATGAGAATAAAAAAAAGTGTGTATGATGTCGTGCAAAACCGACTAGAACGAATTTTTTCTGATTTTGATAACGTGTACGTGTCTTTTTCCGGCGGCAAAGACAGCGGGGTTTTACTAAACCTCTGTATTGACTATATCCGTCAGCATAAACTAAAACGGAAACTGGGCGTTTTTCACATGGACTACGAAGTGCAGTACAACGAGACGATCCGGTACGTGGACCGCACGCTCGCCGATAACGCCGACTTACTGGAAGTCTACCGGGTATGCATCCCGTTCAAAGTCTCCACGTGTACTTCCATGTACCAGCGTTTCTGGCGCCCGTGGGAAGACAATTTACGAGATCTGTGGGTCAGGGATATGCCCGAAATATGCTACCGCAAAGAAGATTTTGATTTCTACACGGAAGAGATGTGGGACTACGATTTTCAAGTCAAATTTGCAGAATGGTATCACCGGAAGAAAAACGCTCAACGTACTTGTTGCCTCATCGGGATTCGCACGCAAGAAAGCTACCATCGCTGGCAAGCCATCCACCGGGACAGGAATTACCACAGTTACAAGCACTTGAAATGGACTCACAAAGTAACAGCAAATATCTTTAACGCCTACCCCATATACGACTGGCTTACCACGGACATCTGGACCGCCAACGGAAAATTTCAATGGGACTACAACCACTTGTATGATCT
>NZ_JBCOSQ010000084.1:0-19565 GCF_040920905.1 Butyricimonas sp. RTP31003st1_G1_RTP31003_210430
AAAAACTGAAAGATAAAAGAAGTTTAGAATGAAAAAGATTCCGTGATTGCCGATTCGATGATTGGGTGATTAAAATCACTTCATCGAAAATCATTAAATCACTTAATCGATAGGATCTAAAATTTAAAATCTAAAATTAATCCATGGAACCGTTTTACCACGCCTTAAAAGTTGCCAGTACTGCTTGCATCGGATGCACGCACTGCATGAGCCTCTGCCCCACGCAGGCCATCCGCATTAAAGGTGGTTTGGCAACAATAAACAAAAATGCTTGCGTCGACTGCGGCAAATGCCTCAAGTCGTGTCCGCAACATGCGATATACGTGGAGCAGGACGATTTCAATCAAATATTCAATTTCAAACACCGGATCATCCTTCTCCCGACAGTTCTGTTTGGACAATTCTCGGAAGAAATCACGGAACAACAAATCTTCGCGGAACTCCATCAAATGGGGTTTACGGAAGTAATCGAGGTAGCACAAGCATCGGGCATCTTGGCAAAAGCCATACAACGCTATATGGAAAAGAATTCTTACGAGCGTCCTTTCATCTCGTCCTTCTGCCCGGCAATCGTCCGCTTAATACAGGTACGTTTTCCCTCGCTGATAGACCACATTGTCCCGTTAAAACAAGCCATGGACCTAGCAGCCATTTTCGCCCGTAAAAAATATCTCGACAAGGGGATTTCGCCGGATGAAGTCGGTATATTCTACGTCACTCCATGCGCCGCAAAAATCGCGGCAGTAAAAAGCCCGGTTGGCGACGATCAATCCAACATCGACGGAGTTATCAACTTGAATTTCATTTATAACAAAATACAACTGGGCCTCACGCAACACCGGGATCAACCCGTGGGAAGGGTAACCGAACGCACGTACCTCTCCCCCGAATCCATCGCCTGGGACTTGTCGGAAGGTGAGGCCTCTAAATTTGAAGGTCGCTGCCTGGCCATTGACGAGATCCACAACGTGATCGACATACTCGAAAAAATAGAAAATGATGAACTCACGGACATCGATTTTCTTGAACTACGAGCCTGTGACCACTCCTGCGCCGGCGGTGCGCTTGTCGTGAACAACCGATTTTTGACCATCGAACGCCTGCGCAAACGGATGCAAGCCAGCAAACACGAACAACAGCAACCCGATTTCGATGACATACAGGAATACGAATCCTACCTCTTCAAACAAGGTAAACTCCGCGAGAAAATCCCACCACGATCCATCGAACAACTCGACGAAAATATGCTTGTCGCCATGGAAAAGATGGAAAAATTAAACCGCATCATGAGCGTTCTCCCGCAAATCGACTGCGGGGCCTGCGGTGCCCCGGCCTGTCACACGCTAGCAAGGGACGTCGTTCAAGGAAAAGCAAAACTCAATCAATGCGTGTTCATGCAAAAAATCTTGTGCAACGAAGCCTTGATGACACCGGAAGAATCCCTCGAACTTTCAGAAAAAACGTGGGGATTAAAAAGATTTGGAGAATAAACAAGATAAAATATATTCACGAAAAACACAAACTACAAATTATGACAGTACAAGACATTGTTTCCCAGCTAAACCTCACGGTATGTTCCGGACAAGAAGGTTTACAACGAGAAGTTAAAGGCGGCTACACGTCCGATTTGTTAAGTGATGTCATGGGACATGCCCAAGAAGGAGATGTATGGGTCACCCTACAAACACACAAAAACGTCATGGCTATCGCCTCCTTGAAAGAAATCGCGGCCATCATTCTGGTCAAAGGACACCTCCCGGAAGAAGATACGCTGGAAGAAAGCAATAACGAAAACATCCCCATTCTCTCCAGCCCGTTACAGACTTTCGAAATCACGGGACAATTGTACAAACTACTTCACCCGTAATCACGAATTCCATGGAAATCCGGGCCGATCTACACATACACACCGTGCTGTCACCTTGCGGGGATCTTGACATGAGTCCCGCAAACATCATCGGTATGGCATTACAGAAAGGCCTGTCCCTCATCGGAATCTCCGACCATAACTCCACCCGGCAAGCCCCCGTGATCCAGCAACTGGGCGAACAACAAGGGCTACGGGTTCTTTGTGGGACGGAAGTCAACACGGCGGAAGAAGTTCACGCCCTCGCATACTTCCCCACCTTGGAACGCCTTACCGCATTCCAGCACTTCCTCGATCTCCACCTCCCGGATATAAAAAACAATCCGGACAAATTCGGTTACCAGGTTGTAGTGGATGCCGAGGAACAGATTACATACGAAGAAGAACGACTCCTGATCACGGCCTTGGATGTCGATATAAACGCGATCGAACGTACCGTCCACGCACTGGACGGCATCTTCATCCCGGCCCATATCGACAAATCCCGTTTCAGCATTCTCTCTCAACTCGGATTCGTCCCCAAAGACTTGAAATGCGAGGCTCTTGAACTCAGTCCTCACACGACACGGGAACAATTTCTTCAACAGAACGCATACCTGTCCGGATATAAATTTATCCGCTCTTCCGACGCACATTACGTTGACGACATCGGTAAAGTTTTCACGAGCCTCTCGCTACCGGACTTGTCATTCGATTCCATCCGGGCAGCCATCACCCGTTAATTTAAAATTTGCAGGATTATGTTTTTAGACACCATGTCACCGGAAGCCATCGTCAAAGAGGCAAGACGCGATACCACCGCAATTCTGAACAAGAGGGATTTCTTCATCAACATGCATCGCCGGGAAATCCTGTTCGCCAAGAAATTTCCCGTATCATTTCAAATCGAGTGGAAATCCCCCCTCACGCACAACCAATGGCATATCATCATCGCGTGTAACAACAAAAAGGAACGGGAGAACCCGGACGTTTACTATTACTCCACTTACGAGACTTACAGAGGCGCCGGCATCATATTCCCCGTTTACAACATGAGAACCGAAGAACTCGTTTTCAGCAGGTACACGGGACACTTTTTCAGTCGTTACCGCACACGCCACCTAGTACCCAATAATCTCTACACACCCGGTATGGACGTGATCCGGCATTATGTAGATCACAACAGTAGTTATTTTTACCCGCAAACCGACGCAGAAAAAAGATTCACGTGTTGCCTCACGGACGGCATTGCCCTAGGCATTTGCGAGAAAGGTCTCGACACGTTCCGCACTTTCATCTCACACGATATGCTATTCAAAATACAAGAGAGAGTCCTCCATTCCAGCATCGAACACCAACGTCTTCTCGATGATTTCATCAACGACAAACTCCCTGCCTCCTATCAAGAATACAACCTCCAAGGAAGAGTGGGAAGAGTTGCCGGACCGGAACCCGCCCCCAAACTATCACTCGACGACGTGAAAGATCTATTAAAAAACAAACCCAGAATTCCCCTCTTCTCCCCACCTTGCGGGAAAATCGAACTGGAAGACTAGAAGAAAAAATAATTCCTCAAAACAACTTATCTAACAAAAATCCATTTATGACCTTAAAATATCCCTAAATCCGTGTTTTAACATTCATGATTTTAACGATATTCGATAAAAAATTGATTTTAACTAATGTAAAATAATGTTATCAAAACATCATCATTCTGCTATCATATTGCGAGCCGCTCCCATTCCGCTCCCATTCCTCCCCTATTCCCCCTCTATTAAAATATAAAATTATTGTAGTATCATAGTAATTATTAACACTAGGATAAGTATCTTATAACAATTTGATCACAGAATAATAACTCTATCAAACAGAAATTCTATCAGAAAACCCATTTTACCGGGACATAACTCCACAAGATTTTTTATAGCAAAAAACGAACGTTTCATTATATTGAAATGCTGACCATCAATAAAATGGAGAATGTTAATGTTTGATTTGCTTTCTATCTGATCGATAGAATATTAAAAAATAAGCAATATTGGTTTGCTTTAGTAAAAAATGCCTATATTTGTGACGTTAATAAACGTTCATTTTTTGACACGAAGAACAAACTCCTATGGATAGTCAGAACACATTGCCCATCAAGAAATTACTCGTTGCCGAAGACAACGAAAGTAATTTTCTTTTAGTCATGACTATCCTGAAAAGAGATTACCAGATCATTCATGCCCTCGACGGCTTGGAGGCCATTCAAAAATACCGGCAGTACAGCCCGGACGCCATCCTTATGGATCTTAAAATGCCAAACATGGATGGATTGGAAGCCACTCGTGAAATCCGGAAATTAAATACAGGTATCCCCATCATCGTCGTGAGCGCTTTCGCCTTCGACAGCGACAAACAAGAGGCAAGCAAAGCCGGTTGTACAGACTACCTTACGAAACCGATCGACTCTCGTTTATTAAAAGAAACTCTGAAGAAATACCTTTCCTGAAAATAAAACAAAATTCGCACGAAATAGAGCTATTTTTCGATATACGAATCACAAAAATCAACGAATTACAATACAGAATAATTTCTACATTAGAAACAATCTATATAATACCAAGTTGATAACAAATCTCTTGTTCCTATTGATAAATTAATTATATTTGGAACGATTTTTCATGCGATTGAAATTAAATCATAGGGAAAAGATAAAAACTATAAGAATGTGTGCTTCTCATTCAAGAAAAAATAGAGTAATTAATACAGGTATTGAATGCAAACGTTATCGGACCATATCTTAGATATTGCCCAAAACTCGATACGAGCCCAAGCCTCTCGTGTTGAAATTGACCTGCAAGAGAATATAACGGAAGATTCTCTTGTCATCACGATCAGAGATAACGGGTGTGGCATGGACGACAACACGGTTGCAAAAGTTACCGATCCTTTTTTCACGAGTAGAACCGTGCGTAAAGTCGGGCTGGGCATCCCTTTATTCAAACAGAATGCAGAGGCAACAGGAGGAACCTTGAAAATAAAATCAAAACCGGGAGAAGGTACCACAATCGAGGCAAATTTCGGTCTTTCACACTGGGACAGACCACCCATGGGTGATATTGCCGGGAGCATCGTGATTCTCGTGTCGGCAAATCCCGGGATCGACTTTATTTACCGTCATTCCACGGAAAAAGGGAAATACACGTTCGACACGAATGAAGTAAAAGAGATACTGGAGGGAGTACCTCTAAATGACCCGGAAATCGTTATGGCATTAAGACAAATGATCCGGGAAAACATAAAAGAGATTACACAAACAAGTTAAAACAAAATAACCTTAATCATTTTATATGGAAAAAATCAAATCACTCGCGGACCTCAAACGCATCAAAGAAAACGTGCAGACGAAGATTGATCTTCGGGAGAAAAGTGAACAGGTTGAAAGCCTGATCCAGATTAAAGTGGCTATGGCAACTTGCGGAATCGCCGCGGGTAGTAAGGACACCATGAACTACTTTATCGAAAACCTGGAGAAAAACGGGATTGCTGCCGTGGTTACACAAACGGGATGCATGGGGTACTGTTACGCGGAACCGACCGTGGAAATCACAAAACCGGGGAAAGACCCGATCGTGTTCGGACATGTAACGACCGAAAGAGCCGAAGAAATCATTCAGAAATACCTGAAGAATGACGAGCTCGTGGCCGACATCATTCCGGTAAATTTTGAAACAATCTAAAACAAAAAAGGACAGCTAGAACAACTAATCAAAACCTTGAATCTATGAGTTATAAAATGCATATCCTCGTTTGTGGTGGAACGGGATGTAGAGCATCTGCCAGTCACCAGATTATTACCAGACTGGAAGAATGTTTAAAAGAGAAAAACCTGGAAGACGAAGTTCAGGTCATCGCAACCGGTTGTTTCGGTTTCTGTGAAAAAGGACCGATCGTGAAAGTCATGCCTGACAATACCTTCTACGTACAGGTTAAGCCGGATGACGCCGAGGAAATTGTAAATGAACATGTTATCAAAGGACGTAAAGTCGAAAGATTATTATATAAGGATCCGGAAAAGAAAGAAGCGGTAAGCGACTCGAAACACATGGGTTTCTACAAGAAACAACTGCGGATCGCCTTGCGTAACTGCGGATTCATTGACCCGGAAAATATTGAAGAATACATCGCACGTGAAGGATATTCCGCGCTAGCGAAATGTATCACCGAGATGAAACCGGAAGAAGTGATCAACGAGATCAAATTATCCGGACTTCGCGGTCGTGGAGGTGGTGGGTTCCCTACCGGATTGAAATGGGAATTCGCGAGCAAATACCAGGCAGACCAGAAATACGTGGTTTGTAATGCCGACGAGGGAGACCCGGGAGCATTCATGGACCGCTCCATCATGGAAGGCGACCCGCATTCAGTGATTGAGGCTATGGCCATCTGCGGGTACAGTATCGGGGCTACCAAAGGATTAGTTTACATCCGCGCCGAATACCCACTTGCCATTCAACGCCTGAAAACAGCCATCCACCAAGCCGAAGAATTCGGTTTACTGGGTGAAAACATTTTCGGAAGTGATTTCTCGTTCAATATCGAACTACGCTACGGGGCAGGGGCTTTCGTTTGCGGTGAGGAAACAGCATTGATTCACTCCATGGAAGGACACCGTGGAGAACCCACGATGAAACCACCCTTCCCGGCTGAATCAGGTTACCTGAACCGCCCGACCAACGTGAACAACGTAGAAACTTTGGCTAATATCCCGGCGATCATCATGAAGGGAGCTAACTGGTTCAACAAAATCGGAACGGAACGTTCCAAGGGAACCAAGGTATTCGCCCTTGCCGGAAAAATCAATAACGTGGGATTGATCGAGGTTCCCATGGGAACTACCCTTCGTGAAGTGATTTACGAGATCGGTGGCGGTATCAAAAACGGTAAAAAATTCAAAGCCGTGCAAACCGGAGGTCCTTCCGGTGGTTGTTTGACCGAGAAACACTTGGATGTACCGATCGATTTCGACAACCTTCTGGCATCCGGTTCCATGATGGGTTCCGGTGGTATGATCGTGATGGACGAGGACGACTGCATGGTATCTGTTGCTAAATTCTATCTCGAATTCACGGTGGAAGAATCCTGTGGTAAATGTACCCCCTGTCGTATCGGTAACAAACGCCTGCATGACATTCTGGAAAAAATTACCCAAGGTAAGGGAACCATGGAAGACCTGGATATGTTGAAAAACCTGGGTCGCGTGATCAAGGATACCGCTCTTTGTGGCTTAGGACAAACTTCCCCTAACCCGATATTATCAACGATAGACAACTTCTACGACGAGTACCTGGCACACATTAAGGACAAGAAATGCCCGGCAGGAAAATGTAAGGCATTACTGATGTACCACATTGATCCGGAACTCTGTATCGGATGCGGACTCTGCGCCCGCAACTGCCCGGTAGACGCTATCGTCGGAGAACGTAAAGAACCGCATTTCATCAACACGGCAAAATGTATCAAGTGTGGAGCTTGTATGGAGAAATGTAAGTTCAAAGCAGTAAGCACGAGATAATTTAAAATTGAGAGTTTAAAATTTAGAATTGCTTCGGCAGTTGAGGAAGTTTTATTATGAACGAGAATATTACACTAAAAATAGATAACCGAGAGATCAGTGTTCCCAAGGGAACCACGATCCTTGAAGCAGCCCGGGACATGGGTATCGACATACCTACCCTTTGCTACATGAACCTGAAGGATTTGTGCATCAAAAACGCCCCGGCATCCTGCCGCCTCTGCGTGGTTGAGGTTGAAGGCAGGAAGAACCTGGCTCCCTCGTGTGCCACTCGCTGCGAGAACGGAATGAACGTACACACGAACACGATCCGGGTACTGAACGCCCGCAGAACCGTGCTGGAACTCATGTTGTCCGACCACCCGTCAGACTGTCTGGTGTGTGCCAAATCCGGTAATTGCGAATTGCAATCCGTAGCTATTAAATTGGGTATCCGGGAAATTCCTTTCGAGGGAGAGAAAACGGAATTCAGAGTTGACCTGTCCCCTTCTATCCGCCGGGATGCCACGAAATGTATTTATTGCCGTCGTTGCGAAATGATGTGTAATGAAGTGCAGACCGTGGGTGCGCTGGGTGCCGTTAACCGGGGATTCAGCTCCGTCGTGATGCCCGCGTTCGACCAGTCACTGCAGGATTCCGAATGTACTTTCTGCGGACAGTGCGTTGCCGTATGTCCCGTGGGAGCCTTGACGGAACTGGATCACACGAACCGCCTGATCAAAGATTTAGCCGATCCGGACAAGACCGTGATCGTGCAAACCGCCCCGGCCGTCCGTGCCGCCTTGGGTGAAGAGTTCGCTCTTCCAGCAGGAACTTCTGTTACCGGAAAAATGGTGGCCGCTTTACGCAAACTGGGCTTTGCCAAGGTATTCGACACCGACTTCGCAGCCGACTTGACCATCATGGAGGAAGGCACCGAATTACTGGGTCGTCTGGGAGCATTCCTGAATGGCGATAAATCGGTGAAATTACCAATCATCACCTCTTGCTGCCCGGGTTGGGTGAATTTCTTCGAGAAACAATTCCCGGATTTACTGGATATGCCGTCAAGCGCCCGTTCTCCGCAACAAATGTTCGGGTCTATCGCCAAAACATACTGGGCCGAAAAAATGGGTATCAAACGTGAAAACCTCATCGTGGTATCCGTGATGCCTTGTCTGGCCAAGAAATTCGAGTGCGAAAGAGACGAGTTCAAAACAAACGGGGACCCGGATGTAAATTACTCCATCTCTACCCGTGAGTTGGCCGCGTTGATCAAACAGACCAATATCAATTTCATGCAACTGGAAGACGAAGACTTCGACGCACCGCTGGGAGAATCCACGGGTGCTGCCGTGATCTTTGGGGCAACCGGGGGCGTGATGGAAGCCGCCTTACGTACGGCTTACGAAATCCACACGGGTAAAACCTTGGATAACGTGAACTTTGAAGGTGTCAGAGGTATCGAGAATCTGAAAGAAGCCACGATTGATGTCGACGGATTCGAATTGAAAGTAGCCGTAGCACACGGTTTAGGAAATGCCCGCAAACTCATGAACGAAATCAGAGCCGGTAAATCCAAATACCATGCTATCGAGATTATGGCCTGCCCCGGTGGATGTATCGGTGGTGGAGGTCAGCCCTTGCACCATGGAGATTCTTCTTTGTTGAAAGCACGTACACGGGCTCTTTACACGGAAGACAGCGAAAAATCGCTCCGGAAATCCCACCAGAACCCGTACATCATCTCGTTGTACGAAGAGTTCTTGGGCAAACCCATGAGCGAAAGAGCCCATCATTTGCTGCATACGTGCTACTTTAACAGAGGAAAAGAGATTATTGAACAATAATATTCGAAGTTATCATTATGACACAAATAACATTAGCGAAGTGCAAAGTTGACCAACTGGTAAAACTGTGTGAAGAATTCGGGAACCAACCGGGAGAGTTAATTAACATCTTGCACAAAGCACAAGGCTTGATCGGCTACCTGCCCAGAGAGGTGCAGGAAGTGATCGCCCGTCAACTAGATATACCCGTATCCAAAGTGTACGGGGTGGTGACCTTCTATTCTTTCTTCTCAATGACCCCGAAAGGGGAACACCCGATCTCCGTGTGCATGGGAACCGCTTGCTACGTTCGGGGTGCAGAGAAAGTTCTGGATGAATTCAAACGTATCCTAAAAGTAAATGTCGGAGAGACTACCCCAGACGGGAAGTTCTCTCTAACCAGCTTGCGGTGTGTGGGCGCCTGCGGACTTGCCCCGGTTGTACTGATCGGTGAAAAAGTTTACGGACGGGTTACCCCCGGAGAAGTAGAGAAAATTCTAAAAGAATTTGAATAAGAAACATAAAAGGCGGTCGATTGACCGCCTTTTATGTTAGTTGCAAGTTACAAGTTAACAGGTTACAAGTTCATACGATACCAACCTGTAACTTGTTAATCTGTAACTGATTTGTCTGGAACAAAATCACTTTATTGGAATTGTAAAATTAAAATTTGAACCTATACCTTCTTCAGAGGTAAACCACAGTCGCCCGTGATTTTTGCTTACGAAATCTTTACACAATAATAGGCCCAAACCGGAGCCTTCCTCGCTATTCGTACCAAAGGTCGTGAAATGCGTGGCCTCATTTAACAGTTTTCCTTGATCTTCTTTTTTGATCCCACAGCCTCTATCAGACACGGTGACAAGTACTTCTTTACCATTCCCCTCTCCCGTCTTGTTCTCATCGGCAACATCTTGAATCTTCACGTGTACCATAACAACGGTATCTTTATGACTAAATTTAATCGCATTCGAAATCAAATTACGCACGACGGATTTTATCATCTCGATGTCGACGATAACATTGATAAACTCGACTTCTGAATTCAATTCCAAGGAAATTGACTTACTCTCCGCTATTGGCTTAAACACCTCAATAACCCCATCAACCAAACCGACCATATCTATCGGTTGCGGAACATTGGATAACTTACCCAACTGACTCTTGGTCCATTTTAACAGATTATCTAATAAAGAAAATACTTCCTCTGCCGTTTTATTGGTCATTTCCAACATCTCGAACACGTCCTCCGGAACGGTTTGCGGGTCGATACTCATCATAATCGTGTTACACAACATCTTGATGGAGGCCATCGGGGAGCGCAGATCATGAGCAATCACGGAATAAAGTTTATCCCTACCGGCTATTGTCTTTCTTAATTCCTCGGTCTGACGTAGAATAATTCGTCTGGCATCCACCAGAGAAAGTTGATGTTCCACCCGGATCAACAGCTCTTCCCGACGAAAAGGTTTCGATATAAAATCATTCGCCCCGAGTTGGAACCCCTTCACAACACTTGCCGAGTCATTCAACGCGGTCAAAAATATAATCGGAATTTCAGCTTGTTCCGGCTCCACCTTCAAACGTCCTGCCACCTCAAACCCGTCCATATCGGGCATCATAACATCCAACAAAATCAAATCCGGATGTTCACTTTTCACTTTTTCCAAAGCTTCCGTCCCGTTCATCGCATACACGATACCAAACCCCTCTCGCCCGAGCAAAGCTTTTAACAACAGCACATTTGACTGAACATCATCCACCACTAATATTTTATATTCAGCAGGATTTATTTTCATACACTTCATTTTTTAATTAACGCACGTAAACGCTGTTACAAATGTACAAACTATAATTTATTTTCGAGACATCTTTCAATCATAGTTTTCAACTTTTCAGCCTCTAACGGTTTGGGCATATATTCGTTACATCCGGCAGCAAGAGCCATTTCACGATCCGTTTCAAAAGCAAAGGCCGTGGTAGCTATAATTGGAATGGTTGGATTCAATTCCCGGATAATCCCAGCCGCAGACAGGCCATCCAATCCCGGCATCCGGACATCCATTAAAATTAAATCCGGTTTACTCGATTCGTATTTTGTCACCACGTCAATCCCGTCATTCGCTCTTAGCACGGAATAGCGCTCTTCCAGTATAGCCTTGACCAACTCGTAGTTACAATCCATATCTTCTGCTACCAATATTAACGGTTTATTCTGTTCTCCTGCAACCGGGAACGTACCATTATAAGGTATTGAAAAATAGAAACAAGACCCGACACCAAGCTCGGATTCTACCCAGATTTCTCCACCCATTTTGTCCAGAATGGATTTACAGATAGACAACCCTAACCCGAAGCCCTGTTTCAACAAATCCAGCTTTTCAAAACGCCCGAATACATTATTCAATTTTTCTGCCGGAATCCCGCTCCCGGTATCTCGCACATATCCTTCCATCATATCTCCCTTCAACTTGTACCCGAGAGTGATCGACCCTTTTTCTGTATATTTTATAGCATTGGAAATCAAATTTGAATAGAGTTGTCTCAAACGGTGAGAATCGGAAACAATCGTCAGAGATGCCACGGGTCGCTCGAAAATTACCTTCACGTCATTCTTTATCCGCATCTGATGCATTTGCCGTAACTCCTCGCACAACTCGTCCATCTGTATATTCTCATCTATAAATTCCATTTTACCGGATTCGATGCGAGATAAATCAAGAATATCATTAATCAGATGCAGCAATAAATTACTATTCGCCTTGACAATATCCAAATATTCTTCCCGTTCACATTCACTTTCCGTGTGAGCAATCACCTCGGAAAAACCGACAATAGCGTTCAACGGAGTCCGAATTTCGTGACTAACATTAGCCAAAAAGGCCGATTTCAAACGATCCGATTCTTCCGCCCGTTGCTTGGCCTCGATTAAAGCCTGTTCATCATCTCTTCTTTTTTGAATATCAGCAATAAAGCCCAGAATCTTCGTAACTTTTCCCCGTTCGTCAAATTCCTGAGCCACCCCTTTTAAATCCACCCATTTATACTCCCCGGTATTTAATAAATCCAACCGGAGTTCCAGGCCAATCTTGCACGACTCACCCGCCAAAAGGCTATTATAAATAGCTTCGAAAATTCCCCGGTCATCCGGATAAATACTGGCAATAAAAGTGGTCATACGAAAAAAGTCATCATGAAATTCCTTTCGATCAACGCCGTACGCCTTGAATAATTCATCCCCGATTTCGATTTTCCCGCTGACAATATCTGCAAACCAGGGGAAAACGTTACCGGCCTCTAACATTAACGATAACCTGACCACGTTATCCGCCAAGAACTTTTCTGTTCGTTTCACTACCACATTCTCACATACATCACCTTCATTTTCCCCCTCGCTCTCCCCGTTCTTTGCTTGTTGGAAAATCTCTTCTTGCAATTTCCCGACTCTTCCTTGCAGCTCATGACACAAATTTTCTTGCGCCAACAACTTTCTAACGAGTTCTTCTCTCGTAAGGCTTTCATATACACCCATTCTATATTTCGATTAAAATCGACGAAATGTACAAAAAAAATGAACATTTCTCACATTTACACAAACAAAAATAAGGCTATTTTGTAACAATGTTGTATCTTTGTACTGTTAAAAGAAGGTGATATATGAGTAAAAACATTCTGATAGTGGATGATAAGCCTGAAATAGCGAAAGTCATCACGATCCAACTATCCAAGGATTATAATGTACATTCGGAAGGAAATCCGATTGAAGCTCTTGCATGGATGCACGCAGGAAACATTCCCGATTTGATCATATCGGACGTAAATATGCCGGAAATGGACGGACGAACATTCCTCAAGCAGCTAAAAGCAAGCTCCACGTTCAATTTTATACCCGTTATTATTTTATCCAGCCTGGAGAGCAGTAACGACCGAATTGAATTGCTGGAGGCAGGAGCCTCTGACTTCGTGCTAAAACCTTTCAACCCGCAGGAGCTGAAGATCAGAGTACGTAATTTATTGCGGTAAAGATATGTACACGTACTATATCGGGGAAAACACGGACTGGATAAACAAAATATCACATTGTCTGAATTGTCAAGTTATTACTTTCAATAACCCGATTAAAACGATTTTGTGCATCAATGAACAATCGAAGAAAGATATATCCCCTACCTATATCTTCGTCGAATCATACAATAAAAAAAGGGATTTACAATGGTTGAATGCCATCGCTCAAGGCGATCTGAAGAACACGTATCTACTACTGCTTTCAGAGAAGATTGCAAAAGAAGATATTGTGGACTATCTTCATGCTGGCACTAGCGAAATCGTCAATATCAACACAACCCCGGAAGATTTACAAACGACATTAGCTTTCCTGCCTAAAATAAAACAGCATACGACAGTTCATGTTCAAAATAATCCCCGGAGATTCAAGCTCCCTTGGTGGAAAAGAACATTTGACATTCTCTTTTCCGGGACGGCAATCATTTGCCTCTCCCCGTTTCTGATTGTAACGGCACTTGCCATCCGGATCGAAAGTAAAGGTCCTATTATATATAAATCCAAACGAGTCGGAAGTAATTACGACATATTTGATTTCCTCAAATTCCGTTCCATGTACGTGGATGCGGACAAACGCCTAAAGGAATTCGAGGCCTTGAATCAATACCAGGAAGAAACACAAGATCAACAGGCTCATACCGAAACTTCCCCAACCTCCAATCAAACCAACGAGACTCTTCTCGTGGCCGATGATTTCATCACGACAGAAAAACAATTATTAAAGAATAGACGGAAACAACAGAAAAATGCTTTCGTCAAATTCGAGAACGATCCCCGAATTACCAAAGTCGGACGTATCATCCGTAAATATAGCATTGATGAACTTCCTCAACTGGTTAATATACTGAAAGGAGATATGTCCATCGTCGGCAACCGCCCCCTCCCCTTATACGAGGCGGAATTACTAACCACGGACGAATACATCGAGCGTTTCATGGCACCCGCCGGACTCACCGGTTTATGGCAAGTAGAAAAAAGAGGTAACCAAGGAGCCCTTTCCGCAGAAGAAAGAAAACAACTGGATATAAAATATGCCCGCAACTTTTCGTTCGGGAACGATATAAAGATCATTTGCAAAACATTCACGGCGTTTGTGCAAAAAGAGAATGTGTGATTAACAATATTTTAAAATATGGGTGCTAAATATATTATTATAGCCTGTTTATTATGTGCTGATTTTGTTTGCCTTGCTCAAGAGAAACAGAAAAGGGATTCTATTCCTCCTTATGAAAGTTTCGTTCCGCAAACATTAACAACCAATGAATATATTAACTATCAATTACCTCCACTGGACT
This sequence comes from Butyricimonas sp. RTP31003st1_G1_RTP31003_210430, assembly GCF_040920905.1. Classification (NCBI taxonomy): domain Bacteria; kingdom Pseudomonadati; phylum Bacteroidota; class Bacteroidia; order Bacteroidales; family Odoribacteraceae; genus Butyricimonas; species Butyricimonas sp. RTP31003st1_G1_RTP31003_210430. Next base: position 14,572 of record NZ_JBCOSQ010000084.1, read on the forward strand.
CGCTTTTTGAAGGAGCTAAAACAAATCCCCGGCTGAAAGCAATAGGTGCATCTATCGAGGCTGCCCGTAATGACTTAAAAGCAACCAAACGAGATTGGTTGCAATACTTTTCCGTACGGGCTGGATACACATATGGAATTCTCGGAACATATACCGATCAAGAAAGCCAGTATACACCCTTAACAACCGTATATTCCGGGGCAACTCAAAATAGCTGGTCCGTAGGAGCCAATATCATCATTCCTTTCAACAGGTTCTTCAGTCATCGGGTAAACGTGAAAAAACAAAAAGAACTTGTCAAGAATGCAGAGTACACGCAACAGATCAAATTCGATGAAATCAAAAACGAAATTATCGAGTTGTATTGCAACATTCAATACCAATTGAAATTACTAAAGTTAGCAACAGAGTCCATCACCCTATACAACGCAGAATATCAGGTAGCGGAGCTTGACTATATCAATAACAAAAACAACAAGGACAGGTCGCTAAGTGACTTAAAACATTCACAGAAAGTGGCAAAAATTGAATATGAGAAAATCATAAATGAATTAAACATCATGTTCTTAAAGCTTGAACTCATCAGTAATATTCATTTTAGAAACCAATAGCCATGAAATATATTACCTACTTTATCAAGTTTTTCTACCGCATTAGATTTTGGTTGATCATAGCACCGATTATTGTTGCTTCTCTCGTCTACTGGAAAACCAATAATACCCCTCGCGATTACACGACGACTTGCTCCATATATACCGGAATTATCACGGGTGTCAATATTTTATCCGAAAGCGGGGTTACCACGACATCTTATACTCAAGGTAGTATGATGGATAACCTGTTAAATATCATCACTGCGGACCAAACCTTAAAACAGGTTTCATTACGCCTATATGCTCGCATTATGGTATACGGTGATCCCCATAAAGACAATATCTATACAAAAGCCAGTAATTATAGAAATCTCTACAATCATGGAATACCTATTCATAATTTAATAGATAAAAAATCTGATAATGATTCGATCAACGAGCAACGTACCTACGAAAAGTTACTTGCTTATGAAACAAACGATCCGACAAACTATGTCTACGGAATATATCAATGGAACCTCCCTTATGTAAATCGGGAAACTTTGAAAAAAATATATGTCAAACGCCTTGGTAATAGTGATGTGCTTGAAGTTTCATATACAACAAACGATCCCGGTATCGCATATCAAACAGTACTGATTTTGATTGATGAATTTAATAAACAATATCAAGAGCTACGTTTCGGCGAAACTAATAATGTTATCAAACATTTTCGCCACGAACTGGATAGCATTGGAAAAGAACTCAAGATTTCAGAAGATTCCCTTACCAAATATCGAGTGGAAAAACAAGTGATCAATTATGACGAAGAGACAAAGCATGTGGCAGCATTGAATCGGGATTACGAATTACAATACTGGGAAACACTAAATAATTATAATTCAACTGATAGTTTAAAACGGGAACTCGAAAAAAGGATGCAATTATACACGGAAATTATTCAAAACAATAATTCGTTTATCCTTTTAAATAGCAAAATCAGCGAGATCAATGAAAAGCTGGCCATGGCAAAATACTACACGAGTGATGCTGTTTCGAAAGTAACCATTGATTCTCTCCAGCGTGAATTAGACAAAAACGAGACGGCTTTAACTGAAGCCGTTCATAAAATAGGGTATCTGAAATATAGTAAAGAGGGAATTTCCAACGAGAACATGATCGAAGAGTGGTTGAAACAAGTTCTCGCCTATAAAAAGGCTCAGGCAGAATTAATCGTTTTAAATAAACGAAAGATTCATATGGCTCAAAAATACATTCATTTTGCCCCTATCGGTTCGACCCTAACACGTAAAGAACGTATGGTAAACATCAATGAAAGAAGATATTTAGCGATTCTTGACGCCTTGAATACAGCTTTATTAAAACAGAAGAGTATTCAAATGAATTCTGCCAGTTTGAAACTAATGAACGCCCCCTACTACCCCTTAGTTCCCTCCGCACTTGGTAAACACAAATTACTAACAATCGGAGCTTATTTAGCAACATTAATATTCACAATATTTTTCTTCTTGATTATTGAGATACTGGATCATACATTACACAATCTCTTCAAAGCCGAACAATTAACCGGATGTAAGGTTCTGGGAGCTTTCACCCGGCAATTATCTCTTGCAGCCAGAAGATATAATAAAGTTTACGCCACGCTTTCCGCACAAAACTTGTGCAATTCCGCAACGACTTATTTTAAGCCTGATCAAAGTAATATTATAAATTTAATCAGTAACGAACCCGGAGAAGGAAAGAGCTATATCATGGAGCAAATGGCTCAACAATTTATGGAACGAGGATATGACGTAACACAATTATCCTGGCAAAATGAACCACAGACAGATGCTCAAGCTTTTATTCAATCCTTGAACATGAATGACCCGGATGATTTGGAAAAGAACAGCCTAAAGGAAAAAATCGTTATCGTAGAGTATCCTTCGTTAAAAGAAGCCGCATTAACAGCCAATATCTTACAAAATGTCAGCCTAAATTTACAAGTTGTAGATTCTAGACGTACATGGAAAAATACAGATCAACAACGATTTGAACGGACAAAAGAAATGTGTCATAAAGCACCCCTGTTTTTGGTATTAAATTACACGAAACGGGATGCGGCGGAAGACGTGAATGGTTTAATGCCACCTTACTCTTTTTTACGCAAATTATTGTATCAACTTTCACAATTAGGACTAACTGCAAACGACAAGACAACACAAATCTCTAAAGATAAACACCGTAATGATTAAAAATGGCTCGTCCTATATTACAGCGATCGCATTTTTCATCGGTCTGAGTGCTATATACCTATTAACACTAAAAGGAGGAATTATCCCGGCCCTCCTTTTTGCCTGTTTACCGGCAATAGCCATAGTTACAGCCAAATTTTGCCAGAAACAGTATTACTTTTACGTCTTTTTTGTCATAAACTACGTCATCACTGGAATTGACCGATATATTCCATTGAAATTCGGAATGATTATGCTCGGTTTAACTTTAGGGATCGGATGTCTTCTTCTTTTAAAAAACATCTTCCAAGTTTATGAATGGAAACGTAGCTTTAACGCGCTAACCGCTTTATGGGGTATATGGTTTTTTTATTGTTTATTTGAACTTTTCAACCCGTTAGCGGTGGCTGACGCATGGTTTATCGCCATAAATGGATATGCTCTTTTCCCGTTGATAAGTGCTATAATTATACCCGTCCTCTTTACTCAATTCAAACATTTTCATTGGCTATTAGTCCTGTGGGCTATCTTATCCATATTGGCAGCCTTAAAAGGATATTGGCAAAAAAGTCATGGATTTGACTCTGCCGAATTATACTGGTTGTTTGTAGAAGGCGGGGCAAGAACCCATATTATCCATTATGGAGTTCGTTACTTTTCCTTCCTATCGGATGCGGCAAACTTTGGAATCACAATGGGACTTTCTCTAGTCGTATTCGGGATTTCAGGCTTTTTCGTTAAAACACGTTGGATAAAATATCTATTTTGGCTTACTGCCCTTACCTCTACCTACGGATTATTAATCTCCGGAACCCGTAGCGCCATTGCTGTCCCTTTAGTCGGGTTATGCGCATACGCAGTACTATGTCGAAGTTTCAAGAATCTATTCATTGCCGGAGGAATATTAATAGTCATTATCTTATTTCTCACCCAAACCAATATAGGCAATAGTAACTCCATTATCCGCAGGATGCGTTCCGCTTTCAATAAAGAAGATGCCTCTTTTAAAGTCAGAGGGATCAACAAGGAAAAAATGATTCCTCTAATGAGGGATAAGCCTTTCGGGGTCGGATTGGGACTAAGCGGGGGACGCATGGAACGTTTTGCTATAAATAGCAAATTATCCGAATTGCCCCCGGACTCCCTACTTACGATGTATTGGCTGGAGACCGGAATCGTGGGATTATCTCTCTATCTTTCTTTACTGGTCCTCATTTTTATACGAGCTTCCTATATTGCCATGTTTATCATCAAAGATAAACAATTGAAGAATATTCTATTTTCCATTATAGCTGGTCTGGCTGGTGTATTTGTTGCGGCCTATGCCAATGACATCACGACTTACCCGAACGGTATCCTCATTTGTATTCTATTTGTATTCCTATTCATTGCACCCTATTACGATAAAGAGTTAACACAGAATGAACCAACAACCTGATATATCCATTATTACTATTAATTATAACGGTTTGGAAGAAACCTGCCAACTAATAGAATCTCTACAACAATACCCACAAGATTGCTCGTACGAGTTTATTGTTGTCGATAATGGTTCTATTCAGAATGAAGCGTTACTTCTTCAAAAAAAATATCCGGAAGTTCACGTCATTCGCAGTGAACAAAATGTAGGTTTTTCGGGAGGAAATAATTTGGGGATTCAGACTGCCAAAGGAAAAGGGATATTCTTGCTAAATAATGATACATTGGTCACGGCCAACGATCTAAAGTATCTATACGAAAGATTGTATAGCTCCCCGGTAATAGGTGCCGTAAGTCCAAAAATCAAATTTGCTTTTCCTCCCCAGCATATACAATTCGCAGGGTTCACTCCTTTAAGCAAATACACGTTACGTAATCGGACTATCGGGTATAACGAAACGGATGAAGGACAATTCGACATACCACAAGAAACGAGTTATTTACATGGAGCCGCCATGATGGTAAAACGAGAAGTAGTCGAACAAGTCGGGAGGATGCCGGAAATCTATTTTCTCTATTACGAAGAAATGGACTGGTGTACACAAATGTCAAGACAAGGATATCAGTTATGGTACGACCCTCGTTGTACCATATACCACAAAGAAAGTCGCAGTACCGGTAAAGATTCTCCTTTAAAAACATATTACCTCACCCGGAATCGCTTGTTATACGCATGGCGCAATCGACAAGGAAGGACACTCTATATATC
>NZ_JBCOSQ010000085.1:0-18453 GCF_040920905.1 Butyricimonas sp. RTP31003st1_G1_RTP31003_210430
GAGGGTCTGGTAACCTCCATGTACAATAGCGAGAAGGAGTTGCGAGGTGGTTACGAGCGGGTTGGTCTGTACAAGGTTGTCCCCGTCAAGGGTGGCTATTACAAGGCTAGCGAGAAACTGGATAAACTTACCGTGCCCAGTAAATTCAAATCCATAAAAGAAAAGAAGAAGGCTATCGTGGAACAACTGGAAGCGATCAAGGACATGGACACGGAATTAAAACGCCAGTGGAGGGATAGCTTGCACGCTACCGATCCCTGCATCGTGGAGGCACACGAGTTACTTGGCAAGGAGGTTATAGAAAAACTCGCTTATTCCAACCAGAAAATCAAGGAAGCCATGATCGTGGAGAGGTACAAGCGAAAGACCACGAGCACCGCCTTTATAGAGTTGATGAAAAACACTTTTCACGTTGGAGCCAAGTACGAGGTCGAGCGTGTAAAAACTACTATCCTGTCCATTCACGAGAAACTGGATATCGCCCCTTTAAGAAAGGTAACCGCCCACACGATTAACGAGCTATTTGAAACGAGGGAAACATGGGTGGGTAAAGCTAGCAAGCGAAAAAGAGCCTTGTATATAGTTAAGGCAAAAGTGTAGGGTGCACCTTTTCGAGCTAAAAATAGTTTTATAGACCCTAGATAAAAAATGTGCATTATTATTTCACTTTACAAGACTATAAAGAATGTTCGAATCCTTTCATGATACATTATTATTTTAATATCTTTGAACACACAAGTATATAGTGATATTTAAAACAGATTGTATGTGGTTCAAACAAGTTACATGTGATAATTGCTTCACCCCACTTGAAAATACAGGGCGGCATAATTGTTATATATTACTTCGAATTAGGGGACACAAAGTAATAACTTCTGATACATCATTTAGAAGTTATCTGCCTTACCAACAGTTATATCCTTTCCCATTTGCAACATTTAATCAAACAAAACCATATGGTAATATATACATGTACTCTGTTGCACAAGAGGATCTAACACTTAATGTCAAAACATGGTTCTGCGACAACGAATGTGCTTACGAACATGCCAAGCAAAAGAATTATTTAATGCTATATTATGACGAAACATTAAATTCTGTGCGTGCGATAACTCCACATTTAGCTCAAATAAACGCAGAATTAAATAACACCCCTCTTAGAGGGCTAACATTTCCTTGGAATAGAGAATGGATTATTTCTCATGACAAATATAAAAACTTGGAGATGTATAATAAACATGTTTCGTTTCCTACATTGCCCATTAATTTCTTAAACCTAGATTTATGTTCTCTAAATGACGCTAGTGCTTACCTAGATATGCTTAAAGACGATAGTTTTAGAAAATCATTTTGGGGAACAACTGAGGTGCCAATAAGAACAGAAACACAGATAAAGGAACATATTGCTTCAATGAACGTGGCGTATGGACGTCGTTTAGGATTAGAATGGGTTATCAAGTATAATCTTCATGCCATTGGATTTATTCGAATGTATTGTACCAATCCTTCCGATCCATATAATTGGTATGTCGAATTTGGGATAAAAAAGGAATATCAAAATAGAGGATACATGAAGAACATATTGAGTTGTGTGCTCAATTGGGCAAAAACGAATGGATTGGATAAAATATATGCGATTTGTGAAACATCTAATATCGGGTGTCAAAATCTTTTGAAGAGCATCCCTTATCCAACATATTCAACTATAATAAAAGCACATGATAATTATGCGGGAGAGCGAGATATGTTCAGATATGAAATATGGTTGTAATAGATACAGAATAATAATATCCAATGTTTTATTAGTTCATTTGAAATATTTATGTGGTGGTAAATTCATCATGCTATTCACCAGATATTTTGATTATTGTTATTTTTCTCTTGAAACAACAAAGTATAAATCTGTAATACTACGGATTGTCATAAACAAAATATGAAATGTAATTGTAATATATATACAATTTAATGTCATAGAAAACTCACCTATGCATATAGGTGAGAATAATTTCCCAATATAAAAACTAATACATAATATAGATTCTATGATGATAAGATATGAGTAATTGATTACTAACAACCGATATAATGATATTGGCTGTCCTCTAACTTTTTTACGAGAGTCAAGTTGTTTTATTTTCTCTAAGTGGCTATTATTTGTTAAAAATAGGGTTAAAGTTGCCAAAGTAAAACCTAATAATGTCACAATAAAAGTTATTGATTCTGCAACAAATAAATATAAGTTAATTTCCTGATATACATACAAATATCCACTCGTGCATCCAAGAAGTATAGGTATTCCCCATTCGTATATAAATATTTTTCTATTTAATGTACTAAAATAGTCCAATATTATAAATAAATATTCAACATACATTATTAAAAATCTTGTGCTAATTTTGTTAGTTGAGAAAACATATAAGAAGTATTAATTTCACCTGTATCTTCATTTTGCTGAGCCTCAATATATTCTTTCTTCAAAATAAATGATGTATCTATAACACTCTCACTTTTGTTGGGTAAAACTCCTTTTGCCCGAATTTTTTTTATTTTACTATTTCCTCCACATTTAGCTAAAAAATCATATACAGCATGCTTGATAGATTCTCCTCTTTTAGATTTTACTTCTATAATTATATCTTCTTGAATATTATCTGTCATATTAGAGAAGTTCAAAGTATCACTTCCTAATATTTGTTTTTCTATATATATACTGGCGCAAATGACCCGTTTCATATTATCTAGTACCTCCTTAAAATCATCTCGGGGTATCATATCAGATGTAAAATGTCCTTTTATCTTATCACGACTATGTCTGTTATTATAGTAAAAAGAAAAATGGTTGAAGTATTCAGTAATGATATTTAATGATAATGCATTTCTAAATGTTTCAGAAAAAACAATAGCATCTCCATTACTAAATTTTATAAGTAAATGGGTTTTTATCTGCTCACCTTCATCCAACATTTTAGGGTTTTCTCTTTCCTCAATAGTGTTTTTATTTATCAAAGGGGCTCGATAGCTGTGTTTAGCACTCTTAAAGAGCAACGTTATCACGTTTTCTTCCTCATTATATGTTACTTCATCTAAAAAACAAAAACGATCTTTATCAATATCTTGTTTTTTTATTTTTTTAGGCAAAGAACTGATATAGCGTGTTAAACGTATTAATTCATTTTCGATTGGAATTTCTCTATTTCCTTCTTTTAAAAAAAGATAGAAGAAACTAACTTTTCGTTTTATATCTTTCATCATATTATGCATTGAAATAACTATTCAACAAATATATTATTTATTTAATACGTTTCAAATACTTACCAATAAATATTCATATTGGCATAAATAGAATAGATCATATTTATAATCGTAATATATTTTTACGCTCAAATACTGAATGTATTTTATGTTTCACGATACAATACTGAATTCTTTTCCACCCAGGTATCATAAGCAGGCTCGAGTAACAGGTTAAAGAATTATATGTTTCCTAAGGCTCAATATTAAATTTTTACTCTAACTATACCTCAACTCCATTTTTAAGAAATACTAATACTTAATTTACCTACATGTATAGAGTTTATTACCTTTGTATCATCTTAATAATCAAAATATACCATTTGAAACAACTATATAAAGGATTTAAATTATCCTGTTACTCCTTGCAAGTCCATCCGTAAGGAGTAATTTTTGGTTTTCAAGTGGCACTAGATTAGATACGCCGTACTAACCAATCAAACTATTAATCATGTACACTTACGAGCAATTAAGACGATTAGCCGTGCAATCAGGCATCCCAGATAACAAGGTATCCATTGGTTTCTGGATAAGGTCTAAAGGGCTGAAAAAGATCAAGAAACAGGTAGATAAAGTTAGAAAGATATACTATATACCAGATAAAGATAGTAGAATCCAAGTATTGCCACCTCATAAAGATTAATCCATAAAGCTACATGATATAACTGTATTTCATGTAACCTGAGATTGTAACCAGAAATAGAGAGATTATCCACGCATAAAGATCAATATTTAAAAGTTGGGGATTTCACTGGGTGTCATGGTTGCGGGTTTGACAGGGTATATACTATTAACTAGTAATACTATTAACTAGTAATGGTGACACGGGCTTGCCAGTCCATGCCACTAACCCAGATACTCTCTTTTAAATACCACTAGATTATCTATATATGGATGTTTAAATGGTTTATTTATAATGACAAACGAGCAGAAAAAAAGTAGGAAATGTATCATAACAAGAGATATAGCGGGTAAACTAAACTTGGATGAAACGTACGTGTTCATGTGGCTACTTTACAAGTCAAATTGTAACACGGGCGAATCCCATGTATTGAGAAAAACACTTTGTGACGTTACAGGCTTAAAAAATGAAGACACTATTAGTAAATACACGAACAAGTTTAAAGAATTGGAATTACTAGACAAGTATTCCATTAAAGGGTATAACGAGGAGGCGGGTAGGATCAGCACAAGTATGACTTACACGATAAACATTCCCACGATGAACTGGGTACGGTTTGATGCCAGTTTATTAACGGAAGAGATTCCAAACAAGTTGAAGGCGTTCTTGGTATTACTTAAATGCTTGTGTCTTAACAATACTAATGTCACTTCTTACAGCAAGAACAAGATCGCTCAACTATTAAACATGGATAGAGGAACGGTAAGTAAATACATGGAAATGGCGATAAAAGAGGGTAAGGTTATAGAAATTGACAAGGTATTCTTTATAACAGATACCAATATAATCGTGGACTTACCTCATGTAAAGGATAGCTTCACGTTTTTAGACGGGATCGCAAGAGAAAAATACAAGATTATTCACGATTATTGTGTAGAGAGGAACGTTGTACCACCACCATACGATTACAAGCTAATGGCAATATTGTGCACGTACAGGTATAATCGCCCAGAACCAGATTTAGAAGCAGCAATTTCAAATGGAACAGAAGTAAACTACTACTCTCTAAAGTATAACCTATCCAAGTTATGCTCCAACCTACCAGAACAGGTACATAGTTTACAATACTTCCTAACTTCCTTGATAAATACAAAGAGATACAAAGAGATGGCTTCTAGTCCAAAAGAAGAAAAAGTAGAGAAAATTGAGTTATACATTTAAGTTAAGCAATGTAACAAGAATTGTCCAAAATATTTTTTTAACTTTACATATCAATTATAATTCCATATATATACCATGAATCGTGAGAGTATTAATACAGAAGCAGCAATTGAAAGTATTTATAAGCGCATAATTCTATACCCATATATATACGATAAGTTTTAAATATTATGATATTCATGTTCCTTTCACGTTGGATTCTGGAAGAATTGAAGCGACAATAGAGAAAATGGGGCAGCATAATTTTAGTACTATAATATTTTTTGATAACGTTACAATTAGTTATTTTTGAATATTCATATAAATAGAGTTCAAATGACAAATAATACCTCTGAAGAAGAATATTTTTGGGGAAAGAAACCTGATAAAATTTATATATCCAAGAGAATCTTAGCTCAAAGAAATGATTTTGCTACAGGTGATAATATTATTATTCCTATTCGTTATGTTTCTAAGGTTATTGATTCTTCTGAAACCTTCTCTTTTATAAAAGAAAAAAATGAAATCGTACTTAGAGTATCGGATGGAGAAAGACAGGAAATTATTGCAAAGATTCTAGAGGATAACAGGGGCATTTATATATTGCAAATTCAAAAATACACAAAGCAAACAGGTTCCCCGCATAATACTTATTTTTCTTTTAGAGGTAACGAAATCGAAAAATTATTTCAATTCATAAAAAGTATTCCTGAATTAAATATAGATACTGAAAATGCTTCCAAAATAAACGAGAACGATTTAAAAGGAATTATTTTATCCAAACAACAAGCACATACGATTTATAAAAAAAATCAAGATTTATTTAACGAGATATTTCAAAATAATATATCTCATGGAGATATTAAAAACCTGATATATAGAAAACAACAAATAGAATATTTTGAGAGATTACTTTTAGATGATTCATTTTTTGAACAAGAAAAAATAAAGTCAAATATTCAAAGAGACGAGATGTTATGGCAAGCATTTTTTGAAAGAAACACTTGGATTTTTGGTTTTGGACTACAATATGTAATAAACATACCTCTTCAAAATAAAAAGCTAGAACAGGTTGTTAGTGGTTTTGATGTTGTAAATAAAGGCAAAAGAGTAGATGCCTGTATGAAGTCTAAAGGCATTATTAGTTCATTGTGTTTTGCTGAAATAAAAACCCATAGAACAAAACTTATTAACTCTGAATATAGACCAAGCGTATATCCTCCTTCAAACGAATTAAGTGGTGGAATTGCACAAATACAAAAAACAGTTCAAATTTCTGTAGAAAATCTTGTAAACAAAATAGAACCTACAAATTTGAACGGTGATCCTACGGGAGAAGTTATACATATATACAAGCCCAAATCATTTCTCTTAATAGGAAAATTAAGTGAATTTATAACTGAACATGGAATTAATAAAGAGAAATACAGTTCTTTTGAATTATATAGGAGAAGTATGAAAGATACAGAAATTATTACTTTTGATGAATTACTTGAACGTGCTAAATTTGTAGTATACTCAGATGATAATATCGAATAAAATATCAGTAAGAAAGGATAAAACAATTAGATGATTTATTGATACATATTACATTATTCCTTATTTGTATTTGAGAGATAGAATAAAATCATCTCATTTAGAGTAATTATATACCTCCCCTCTATTTAACACCCCCTCCCCTTTGGTTTTTAAGTCCAAAATATACTTGAGTAACGTGTACGGTAGTCCTGTAACCTTTTATACCCCTACCCCAAGCCAGATAAAAACCAATTTAATTAATTAAAAATCAATTCAATTATGGACTTAAAAACTTACATTCAAAACAGGGAGGAAACAAGACCTTCCAGTTCTATCGAGATCAATCCAGCCTTGCTAGAACATTTTAAAAATCAGGTGGCAGTAATGCCACCCCCGATGAAAGTAGGCGATGAAATGACCGTCATTGACTTCAAGGGGGAGAACCCGCAGCAGTTACAAGTTGTATGCGCCTTGGGAGAGGAAGAGGTGAGGGAGATTAAATACACTCAACTCGTACGAACTAGCCAAGCGGGAGATGTCACGCCTAACGATATTCCATGTGATCCTATCGTTGAAAAGAAGTACGGTAAAAAGTTACAATTCATCTATTCTTTTGCCAAGAACATGATGCTAGACGCCCTTATCACCACGCTTAAAGACAAGAAGATCGTGTTATGCGGTCAGGTTGAAACACCAGCAGTTTACCGTGGTCAAAGGGCAAAATTACTCGTTAAGAAGTTCGCTCTAGTGGAAGAGTAGTTAAAAAGATACAGGGACAGCGAGCGCACGGGGAGGGAAACGAGGTTTCGATATTAAAGCGAGGGAAGTCATTCAGGCTTTCCAAGCAGGTAATATAGGAACACGAAGTTTCTCTTCCCTTGCCAAACCCAACAAGCTAACGTGAGCTTGAATTATTAAAATGACAACGTGATTAAAGTGTAAATAGATCATGAACGAGCAAGTGAAATTACCAGTGGTAGAACTGGTGTACAGGAGGAAACCTTCTAAAAAGTACAAGGTTGAATCCGCAAGGGATGCTTACGAGTTACTGGTATCCCCGTTTAAGGATACAATAGAGCATCATATCTCTACAAGAATTATTCTATTAAATGGTAGTAACAGGGTACTGGGAGTATCTACCGTAAGTGAAGGTGCCCTATCTTACAATATTACAGATGTAAGGTTTATATTGCAACTGGCTATACTTTCTAATTGTAAAGGAGTGATCATTTGCATAAACCAACCTTCTGGTGATCTTGAACCCGCTAAACTGGACGATGAACTAGTTGAACAGGTGAAGATCGCACTTTCATATGTAGATATAGATTTACTGGATTACATCTTGTATTGCGAGGATAACTATTACAGTTATTCAGATAACGGTAAACTTTAAAAATTGGAGTTGGTGAATAATTGACTGGATTGGTATATATAGCTTGTAAGGGAGGTAATTTTCACCACTATTGGCAATTAAACTGTAAACATATTTCCAGTTCAATTTTTCAACTGGCTTGAAGCTAGAGAATGAATAAAACAAGTAAAAGTAATTATGAACTTTAGAAACCAAGGTTGGTGGGAAATTTACCAATTCCATATATAAACTGAAATTTCAAATATTTCCACCACCGTTAAATAGATTAGATTATGAACACGTCAACATTAATTCCAAGTCAAAATGACGGTTTACTTCCAGTTATATTTGGAAATAGTGAACCACAACAAGAAGAATTTACTCCTTATGAAGTAGTGAATGAACCTGTTAGAAAGGACAAAAGGAGAAAACATTTCATTGAAGCTAACACGGAACCAATTGACATGACCCGTTTAAAAAGTGATTGCATCGTGCCAGTGTTCAGCAAGGATAACGAGATGACAATATCTCATCCTGCATTTATTGAAACGGTACATAAGGTAGCGAGTGAACTGTTTAGAGGGGAAAGCATAGATGAACCAGATATAATGGTAAGTCACGTTATAAAGGGAAGGATTCCAGAAGCTATTCATAAACCAGTAGCTCAACTGTTAGAAAGTGACAAGACGATCTATTACGAGAGAATGGCATTCGCTTTTGAAATACCTACCATTTATGAAACGATAGACGGTAACAGGGTGAATTTATGTATTACTGGCGTGAGAGCGTATAACAGGGAGAACCTTTATTCAAAGAAGGTGGCAGAGAGGTTTAGTGTCGCCATTGGCTTCCAGAATAAAATATGTTGTAACCTGTGTACCTTTACTGATGGTTTTAAAACAGACCTTAGAGCCACGAGCCAACATGATCTCTTTAGAGAGGTTATGAAGTTATTCCAACAGTATAATGCTGAAAAGCATTTACGGTTGATGAAGAGCTTCACTAGTTCTTACCTCACGGAACATCAATTCGCACAGTTCTTGGGGAAAAGCAGGTTGTATCAATGCTTGCCCGCAAAAGAGAAGAAGTTACTTCCCAACATGGAATTAACGGATTCACAGGTAAACATTATCGCTAAAGCGTATTACCATGATGATAACTTTAAAAAGAAACATGGAGAGAACGAGATCAATTTATGGAAGTTTTACAATATGCTTACTGGTGCTAACAAGAGCAGTTACATAGATAATTTCCTAGATAGATCGTTAAATTCCACGCAATTAACTGAAGGGATAGATAGAGCGTTACATGGTGATAATACCTATAAATGGTTTATAGAGTAAAACCGTTGGAAATAAATTCTTTTTATTCCAATGTTTCGTCTAAATTTGTCTTACAATCAGTCCACGGCGTTTGGGCGGATGCTGAAAATTACTTATTTTTGTGACGTCATGAATGGAGGAATTCTAACATGATGGACATATTGAGTTAATAGAAGCGTTTTTGTTTCATCCTTTGTAGAGAAATCGCCAAATTTTTAATGCAGAGGGATAAACAGCACAAACGTCTATGCTTGCCGTATATATATCTACTATATACATGGTTTAGCGTGGGCTGATTGTTTATTTCTGCATAGGCGTTTGGCGATGCCTTCTACAAGATAAGCAATTTAGATCCCACGCTTTCTTGTATTTATAAAAATCAACCTTTCTGGGAATCTTCAAGGTTACATAGATTGCAATATTATGCACTTGTTAAAGAATGTTTTAATCATTATTGTTTGTGTCACAAATTCACCATGTCTTCACGCACAAACAGAAATGTCAGCTTTATCTGATTACGTGAATATCTATAAGAAATATCTACATAGAGATGAAGGAAGCGGTACTTGTGCCATGTACCCTTCTTGTTCCCAATATGGATTGATCGTTTTTGAGGATTGTTATTTCCCTAAAGCGATGATGTATATGGCTGATCGCCTTATTAGATGCGGGCATGATTTCAATTGTTATGATCTGACTTTAAATAAAGGACAATTGCTTTTGCTTGATTTCCCTCCATATGCAGAAATACCTAGAACTTACATTCATAATAATAAACAATATTACTCTTATACAGACTGGGATATTAAGCCTGATAGTACATTATTATTCATTAATCATTTAATAAATAAACAAATGTACCAAGAAGCTCTAATAGAGATCGAAAAAACACAATTTCAAAAGAGGTTATTAACAACACAATTATTCACAAACAAGTTGATTTGCTATAAAGGTTTGGGACAAGTGGAAAATGCAATATTCGATTACGAGGTTCATTTTCCTGAATCTATAAAAAACTCTCCAAAAATAAAATTTGAAATGCTAGATATTCTCTTGACAGTGGAGAATTTTGATATGGCACGCAAACTTCTTGCAGAAATACCTGATAACAATATCAATTCGATAATATCCCAAAAATATGCTTGGCAAGGAATTTTTAGCGCATATCAAGAAAATTGGAATGAAGCGAGTAAATATTTCAATTTATTGGCAAGTTCTAATACAGAACCCAAGAGAGATAAAGAGAATTTTCAACTTATTCAAGAAGCGGCTACTTTTAAAAAGAAAAAGCCTTGGGTTGCTGCGTCATTATCGTTAATTCCTGGTCTTGGATATGTTTATACACAACGTCCCAAAAGTGCGTTAACCTCTTTTGTTATGAATTCTTTACTTGGATATGCGGTATTTACAAGCATAAAACAAAAGAATTATGGAACAGCAGCTTTATTAGGCGTTTTCAATTTGAGTTTCTACATGGGTAATATATCTGGCTCTAAAAGAAGTGCTTCACAATATAATCGACGTAAACTACAAAAGATACAATCAACCCTATACCAAAATAATAAATCCATTAACTAAATTTTTGAATTATGAGAACATTATTGAGTAAATCGTTAGTTGTAAAGCCTATTGTTGCAATCATGATATTGGCTTTCATGAATCTTTCTTTTACCCTTGCAGATAACGAGGTTATCTTAAAAGCGGGAACTTTAATTCCTTTAGAAGTTCTAAGTGAAATCAACACCAAAAATATCACGACAGGGCAAATGATTGATCTCAAAGTAACAAGAGAGATTAGTGTCGAAAAAAATGTTGTTATTCCCTATGGTGCAATAGCGAAAGGACAAGTTACAAGATTTGAAAAACGTAAAGGACTAGGTAAAGGTGCTTCCATGCAAATTCAAATTAAAAGTGTAACAGCTAAGGATGGAACAGAAATTATGTTGACAGGAGGAAATATGTCAGAAGAAGGAAATAATAAATTAGCTCTTTCCATTGTTCTCGCCATATTTGTTTGTCCTCTATTCTTGTTGTTAAAAGGCAAACAAGCTATAATTCCCGCAGGAACAGCTATTTCTGCAACTGTGGCAACAGATACTTATATCAAATTATAACGCACAAAGGGTTGATTATTATTTTAAAACGTCTTGTTCATCATCATAAATAATCACATATTTGATTAATATGATTTTCGAGTTGATTTATCATGTGCGTTAAATAGATGTAAGGGGTGATAGGTTTAGGCTTATTACCCTTTATTTTTTGCCAATAAAAAAGCCAGTACCACAATAATATAACGAGGTACTGGCTTCAAATCATTCAATTCGGCTGTCTTTTCTTGACGAGCTTCGTCTTGGGTTTCCCGAATATATCGGGGAATAATCTCTTTAATCTATCCATGTCTAAATGCCTAAACAAGTCAATTTCATGGATTACATGGAAACGTTCCAATCCATGCCATTCATACTCTTTCTTTTGTTTCATAATGCAAGTGATTTCTAACAAACAAGAATGCAAACAACAGTAAATAAATCAAGTTATTCGTTTACGTATTGCAAAGGTACTACTTGCAAGTAAGGTGAAAAAATAGATGTTACAGAATATCAGTTATTTGTATATATGGTAACATATTATCATTTAAATGTTCTGTTCGCTAAAGAAAGGTGATGAGTGTTATATTTAGATGTTTATTAGGTTTTTAATCTTTAAAAAAGTGTAATCTGATCTGTATTGATGTTGTGTATTAATAGAGTGAGGAGCTACTTTTTAGATGAGGTTTGCTTGAAAAGATGAGGTATGAGATAGGGAAGATGATCTTGTGAAATTTTGTGTATAATGCTAGGTTTACGGTAAGATTTGAATATAAGAATGAGGTTCTACGAATGATTAATATATTGAATGTATTGAATTGGGGAACTATATTGTGAGCGTAATTAGATGTATATTAGAATTATATGTGTTATTTTTATGTTGTATCATGAAGTGAGATTAACGAAAACAGACACAAAAATGGTCAAGGTTTTGGTCAAGGTTTCGTGCCATTTTTGGCCCTAAACACTCCATAAACAAAAATCAGCCACTTTGTAAGTGACTGATTTCCTGAGGTCGGTAGCAGATTTGAACTGCTGTACACGGTTTTGCAGACCGCTGCCTAACCGCTCGGCCAACCGACCCTGTTGCGATTTTGCGTGGCAAAGATAAGGTGATATTTTGGATTTTGCAATACCTTGCTACAATTTATTTTGATAAAGTAACACTCGTGGCTGCGATTTTTCCTCCTAGTGGAGGGTTTAGTTTTGAAACCTTGATAGTTACATGAGAAATTTGTGGGAAGGCATTATAGAGTGCGTCGATCATTCTTTTGGCCACGTGTTCCAACAAGTGTGAGGTAATCATCATTTCTTTGGCGATAATCTCGTATGCGGTGAGATAACTTAATGCATCTGCGATGTTATCTGTTTGGGCAGCCTTGCTGCAATCTGTTTCGATACGGGCGTAAACCATGAATTTATTTCCCACGACACGTTCCGTTTCATAACATCCGTGGAAGGCAAAAAATTCCATTCCTTCAATTTCGATGATTCCATTCATAATTGTTAACTTTTGTTTCTGCAAAAATAATAGTATCTTTCGTCTTTAAATACAAAAGAGCCGACGGGGAATGTCGACTCTTAAGATTACATTACTAACTACTAACCTAAACCATACAAACTTATGAAAAATCTTCAATCTCTTAAAGACGGTGCAAAGATAAAGCGCCTGTTGTATATAGACCAATTTTTATTGTTAATAAAAGCTATTAATTGGGTTAATGTTAGTTAATCTTCTCGTGCCTCTAAAGCTATATTTTGAGTGATTATAACTGTATTCCATTGTAACTGATTAATTCATAGTGACGATGGTGTTTTTGTCGTGTGAATGCAGATGTATTTTTGTTAATTTCTTGTTAGTGTATGGCCTATAAAATGAATTTTATTTGTAAGTTTAACAAATCGTTTAAGATGAATTAATTATTATGGTAGATAGGATAAAAGTGTCAGATATTCAGTGTATTATTGAACAAGCGGGAGTGTTGATAAAAGAGGTGTATGATAAGAGAAATTTTAATGTAGAGCTAAAGGGAGATAATACACCCGTGACAGAAGCGGATAAAATTTCGAGTGAGTATATTACAAGTGCTTTGAAAAAGTTATATCCGGAGATTCCGGTGATTAGCGAAGAGGCGTCATTACCGGTTTATGAAGAAAGAGAGAAATGGGTGTATGCTTGGATTATTGATCCTCTGGATGGTACAAAGGAATTTATATATCGGAATGGGCGTTTTTGTATTAATATTGCTCTTGTCGAAAAGGGAAAACCCGTATTCGGGATGATTAATAGCGTGTGTGATGGTGAGATTTTATGGGCTTTTGCAAGCGGGGAGAAAGGAATAGTAAAAAAAGGAAAGGAAGAAGCATTGTCGGGAATCGGGGAAAAAAGTTCAAAGTTGAGAGTGGCTGTCAGCCGTTTTCATATAACAGAATGGGAACTACGGTATGTCGATTATTTGAAATCTCTGGGCCATGATGTTGAACTTGTCCCGTTAGGAGCATCATCAAAACATTGCCTTCTTGCTAAAGGAGAGGTGGATATATGTCCTAAATTCGGGAAATGTTCGGAATGGGATGTTGCTGCAGGACAAGTGCTTGTTGAAGCAACTGGTGGTTGTGTGGTAAATGCGGAGACAGGAGGGGAGGTTCGGTATAATAAACAGAATATGATAAGCCCTCCCTTTGTTATGTTTGGTAAACGTGTTTACGACGAAATTAAAGAAGGAAACAAGACTTTTTTAGATTTCAAGGCAAAAAGTGTGGTAAAAAATGATTATCTTGGGGCTCGAAGAAATGAAATAAAAAAACAAGATATAATGGAAAAACAATACGCGAAAGAATTAGTCGAGTTTATACATGAGAGTCCGACGAACTTTCATGCTGTGGCAAATGCCAAAAAAGAATTACTTGGTAATGGTTATAAGCAACTTTTCTCTGGTGAAGCATGGCAAATAGAAAAAGGAGGTAAATATTTCGTGACGAAAAATCACTCTTCCCTTTTTGCTTTCGAGATAGGTAGCGGGGAGATCGCTGAAGAAGGGTTCAAGATTATTTGTGCCCACAGTGATTCTCCGACGTTTAAAATCAAACCGAATGCAGCAATGCCTGTTGCCGGGAAATATTTGAAGTTAAACACGGAAGTGTATGGTGGACCCATTATGTATACGTGGTTTGATAGACCATTGTCCATGGCTGGACGGGTCATGTTGCGTAGTTTGAATCCGTTGAAACCTGCGACTCAGTTCGTGAATTTCAAGCGTCCATTAATGGTTATTCCTCACATTGCCATCCATTTTAACCGTGCCGTGAACGATCAGGGAAACCCATTGAGCAAGCAGAAAGATATGCTTCCCGTGATTGCCATGATAAATGAGACTTTCGAAAAAGATAATTACTTGGTTAAACTTATTGCGGAAGAGATGGGTGTAAGTCAGGAAGACATACTTGATTTTGACTTAACTCTATATGAATACGAGAAAGGCTGTTTGTTCGGGGCGAACGAGGAATTCATTTCAAGTGGCAAGCTGGATGATTTAGCCATGGCTCATGCCGGGTTAAAAGCATTCGTGGCTTCAGAGAAATGTCGTAAGACAAAAATCCTTGCTATTTTTGATAATGAAGAAGTGGGAAGTGGAACGAAACAGGGTGCTGGTTCTCCGATTTTGAGAACGATTGTTGAACGTATCGTTTTTGGCTTGGGAGGTAAACCTGAAGATTTGTATCGAGCAATTCATAATTCGTTCATGATTTCTGCGGATATGGCCCATGCTCTTCACCCGAATTACGTGGAGAAACATGATCCTACGAATCACCCGGTAATAAATGGTGGTCCAGTGATCAAGATCAATGCGAATCAGAAATACATCACGGATGGGGATTCTGCTGCCGTGTTTAAGACGATTTGCAAGATGGCGGGGGTACCTTGTCAGGAATTTGTAAACCATTCAGATATGCCAGGAGGTTCAACTTTGGGAAATATATTATTATCGCAAATGGAAATGCGTGGAGTGGATATCGGTAATCCCATGTGGGCAATGCATTCCGTTCGGGAAACGGGCGGGGTATTGGACCATGCTTACGTGATAAAAGCTTTCACCACGTTTTATAATATTTAAAATTGTTGTTATTTGAAGGAAAAGTCGGACTGGTAATCGGTCCGGCTTTTTTATTGCAAAAAATGTCTCGTCCTAACATAGCGTTACACAAACCAAGTATCGTTATGGAAGAATTAAAAACAGAGTATTTAAAACGTAGTCAGAAAGACTATAGTATGTCCTTCAAACTTCAAGTTGTATCAGAAATTGAACGTGGAGAATGTAGTACAACCGGTGCTGTTCGCAAGTATGGAATTCAAGCTCGTTCCACGGTAGTTGCTTGGCTTCGAAAATATGGTACCTTTGACTGGGAAAACCAAACACCTAGCAATATGCCCAAGAGTAAAGATCAAAAAATATTGGAACTAGAACAAAAAATCAGGCTGTTAGAAAAGCAAAAAGCTTTTTTAGCGAAACAGGCAGAGGACTCCAACAAAAAAGCCATTTTTTTCGATATGATGATAGATATTGCAGAAAAGGAGTTTAATATTCCGATCCCAAAAAAACTCCTTACCCGAACAATCGATCGATTCACAAGAGAAAACAAAGTGAGTAAAACATCCACCTGTGGATTGCTCGGGGTAAGTAGACAGGTCTATTATCGCTCTGTTTGGTCAAAGCAAAAAAGCCAGACAAGAGTAACAGAAGTGGTAAGCATGGTAGCAGCCATCCGCCGAGATATGCTGCGCATCGGCTTTAGAAAGTTGTATTATCTTCTTTACAAGCCATTGAAAGAATTTGGTGTCGGCAGGAATAAGTTTTTATCTATCTTAAAAGCCAATCATATGCTAATCAAACCCAAGAGAAACTATCGGATAACTACCGACTCCCATCATCGTTTCAGAAAGTATGAGAACCTGATAGAGAATCTTCCATTGAAACGTCCAGAACAAGTTTGGGTATCGGATATAACCTATATTGGAGGTTGAGAAAGGAATTGTTACCTGTCATTAGTTACAGAGATACCTATTCGAGGAAGATAATGGGCTATGACGTTTCTAACAGTTTGGCTACCGAAGGTTCTCTCAGAGCCTTGACAATGGCAATAAAACAACGTGAATACAAGGATAAACTGATTCATCATTCAGACAGGGGATTACAGTATTGTAGTAATGATTATCAAAAAGCATTGAAAAAGATAATCCCAAGTATGACTGAAAGCTATGACCCTTACGCCAACGCAATTGCTGAAAGGATAAATAGAATACTCAAACAGAAATTTTTATTAGAAGATTACTTGGTAGATATAAAGACAATGAAGTTGTTGGTCAGGGATGCTGTACATACCTACAATAACAAAAGACCACATTGGTCTTGTTACATGAAAACTCCCGAGCAAATGCACTTACAAAGAGAAGTAGAAATAAGATCTTATAAAAACAAAGATAGTTATTTTTGCTCTATAAACCTGTAACGGCTATTTAGGACTAGTCAAAAAGGATGGAACCATTTGGGGTTTGTTATGTTATTATTTCTCAGAGATGTATTGTGGTTAGTATATACAAGAATATCCTGAAAAATCTGGAAATTTTACTCTTGAAAATGAATGAATATTAATGGAGCGAATAAAGATGGATGAATTATATTTATTACTGCCAGGGTGATTAAATGAGACAATATTTTTTATTTTTGTGGGTAGAATGACATGTTGTTTTTTATGGATGGAACAATAGATTATAGCAAGGATGTTTATCAATTAATACAAGATTTGAATAAAGGCTTGGAAAGAGCTGTAAACTATCTCTTTACTGTTTATTATGTGAGATTATGTCGTTTCGCCCGTACTATTGTGGAATCACCGGAAGTGGCAGAAGATATAGTTCAAGAAGTTTTTATTCGTATTTGGGAAAGAAAATTGAAAATTAGCAGTCAGATTTCTTTGGATAGTTATTTGTTTGTGGCCGTGCGTAATAGTTGTATTTCTTTTCATCGGAAAGAAAAATCTACGGTGGGATTGGAAAAAGTAATGTATCAAGCGGAAGAAACTCAAGTTTGTGATTTGACAAATATTTGGGATGCAATCAATAGTTTACCAATACAATGTCGAGAAGTCTTGGTGTTAGTTGTTTTTGAAAATATGAAATATTCTGAGGCTGCAGAAAAGTTAGGTATTTCCATAAATACCGTAAAAACTCAGATGAGAATATCATATAGAGAATTGCGTAAAAAACTTTCAAAAGATGAACTTTTTTGTTGTGTGTCTTTTTTCTATCAAATAATAAAAAAATAAGTACTGTCGAAAAAATAGCCTTTCTTTTCACCCTTTTTTTTCTTTTTTGCGTCCTTGTTATAAATAATGAGTATTACGTGTTTAAGTAGAAAAATGATGGATGACAAAATAGAAGAACTATTAGTAAAAAAGTTGGATGAAGGACTTACTGACACTGAAATGCAGGAATTGAATGTTTGGTTGGAGGAGATTGTGGAGCATGAGGCTATTTTTAGGGAAATGTATAAGGTACGTCTGTGGTTGGATACGGGAAAAGAGTATAATCCTAATATTGAATCTGGTTTTAAAAAAGTACGATGGAAATACCGTCATGTGCGAATGACTCGATGGATGATGCGTTACACTGCTATTTTAATCGTATGCTTAACAGTGGGAACACTGTTTTGGGAATATAGAAGGGGACAAGTGAATGAAGAAAAAATTCTTGTATCTGATGAGTTTATTCGACATGGTACACAACAAGCTTTTTTCGTGTGGGCAGATGGAACGAGGGTTTCTTTAGGTAAAGAAATTAAAGATACACTTATTTCTGGGGAAGGTGCTGCTTTTCTTCAAATTGATTCTAATCAAATGTTATATTATAAAGGGAACATTTGTCAAGATAATACGAAACGTTATAATCAGTTGATTGTTCCAAACGGGGGAGAATACCGTATGTTATTGGAAGATGGAACAGTCGTATGGGTAAATTCTGCTTCTACCGTAGAAATACCTGAACACTTTGGTGATACAGAG
>NZ_JBCOSQ010000086.1:0-4375 GCF_040920905.1 Butyricimonas sp. RTP31003st1_G1_RTP31003_210430
GGCGGGAGAGGTACTGAAAGAAAGGTGTGATAACATAAATTTCGTTTATTTGCCGACCAAGATGGAGGGAAGTAAGCCTGTTTATACCTACACGCTAGCTCCCGGTATCACGGATGATCGTCATGGTATGATGATCGTGAATAACGAACATATTATCGAAATCATTAAAAATGGAGAAGCATGAGTTTTGAGACAGATAAACAGACCCTAGATGACCTGAATCTTCTGGGGAAATACAAGAATAATTCCGTTTACAGTTTGTATGTCGGGACGATCACCCGGGGAGGTGAGCGCAAGATGGAGGACATGTTCCTGCACCCGTTGACAGACGCGAAGTCAATCAACGAGCGTTCAGCCGTGTTCCGTTATTTTAGAGATCATGATTTCGGTTTTCCTTTCGGGAAGGACGAGTTTGATGTCGTGGAACAATATATTGCCGGGGCTAGTGGAAAGCGTGCTTTTATGAACATGTTGCAAATTGCGCGGGCAAAAGCCATGTTTTACATCAGCCATGACCCGGAATTCGGGATTATCCGGGATCGTATCGTGACATCGATTGAATTTTTTCGGAAGGCCCGGACTTATTTTGACGAGTTGGGACGTGACGTTGCCGGGAATCCTTTCCAAAAGATCGCGGAGCGTGGAAAAGCTTTGTTGAGCGATAGCCGGGTGACGAAGTTGTTGGAGAATTCTCGTCGGGAGAATCCCGGTTTGATGGATATGATTTGTTTTGACCGGAATTTGCGGTGTGTTTCTCACAAGAATTTTAAGGAAGTGATCGAGTTATTGCAGGAGATTGACGTGAACGTGGTTGTAGGTAGCGTGGCCAGGGAGAGAAACTTCTGTTTTGCGGAGGCAGCTGATGACGGGGAGATCCTGGTTGCCATGAAGGGGTTGCACCATCCTCGTATTGACGGGGCGATCTCTAACGACCTGGAGGTGACGGCCACGAAGAACGTGTTCTTCCTGACGGGTGCTAACATGGCTGGAAAGTCCACGTTGATGAAGTCATTCGGTATTGCGGTGTACCTGGCTCACATGGGCTTCCCCGTGGCGGCAACTTCCATGCAGTTCCGTATTCAAGATGGAATGTACACGTCTATTAACGTGCCAGATAATATTAACTTGGGTTACAGTCATTTCTACGCGGAGGTTCTTCGCGTGAAGAAGGTCGCTATCGAGGTGAGTCGTGACAAACGCTTGATCGTGATTTTCGACGAGTTGTTCAAGGGTACGAACGTGAAAGATGCTTTCGACGCGACACTGGCTGTCACGGAGGCGATTGCCGAGAGAAAGAATTGCGCGTTTATGGTTTCTACCCACATTATCGAGGTGGGACAGGAACTCGGAAAACGTTGTGATAACGTGACGTTCGAGTATCTCCCGACCGTGATGAAAGGTAAGTTGCCAACATATACTTACAAGTTGGAGCCGGGAATCACGAGTGATAAACACGGTATGATTATTATTAATAACGAGAAGATTATCGAGATTATTAAAGGAGAGGTTGCCTCTTAGTCAGATAAAGATTTCAGAATAATATATTGATCCCGGGAATAGTAATTGTTCTCGGGATATTTTTTTTGTTCGCAATTATAAATTGATTTCTATTCGCTTTTTTACTTTTAATGTGATTATATTTGTGTTCGTCAAAACGTAATGCAAGATAGATGTTGAATGAAATTGAGGTTGGCTTGATCTGTTTATCAGAGAGAAAGAAGTTTAAAGAGGTGTACGAAGAGTATTTTACCGCTTTGAAGTATTTCGCCATGCGTTACGTGAAGGATGAGGAGGTGGCTTGTGATCTGTTGCAGGATGTTTTTGTCAAATTGTGGGAGAAGGGGGATCGGTTCGAGAACGAGATGCAATTGAAGACTTATCTGTACCGGGTTGTTCGGAATCATTGCCTGACTTATATTCGGGATACCCAAAGGAAAGAGAAACGTATGGAGGGTTTCGAGGTGGAAGAGACAGAGGAATCGTTCGTACACCAGATGATCGAGGCTGAGATTTACGCTTTGATAAATGATATTTTCGAGGAACTCCCGGATGCTTGCAGGAATGTTTATATGAAAAGTCTGGAAGGTAAGAGCCACAAGGAAATTGCGGAAGAATTGCATATCGCAATCACTACAATTAAAAAGCACAAGACGAACGCAAATAATTATTTAAGAGGACGGTTGAAGGATTTGCTACTTTCTGCCATATTCTGTGGAGTTTAATTATTTGTGCGTTGTATTTATTATGGATAGACTATTTGCCAAGAGACTTTTGTGCAATTTTGAGAACTTTTTGATGAAATTTTGGTAACAAAATTTCATGGGAGAGCGCTGATTTACTGTGAGGAAACCGGTACTGTTATCTGGTAGAGAGTATGATGTGGTTGATTATGAGCGGAAGAGTGGGTGTCGGGCCGTATGCCTTGGTGATCTGATTTTTTTTCACGCAATATATGTATATTTAAAGATTTAAGTGATTGATTTTTATGATCCTAGTTGTAATTTTGTCTTGATTTTTATCATAACATGATTTTTATTGAAAAAAAATCAGATTCGGAATACTACCTTTCATGCATTTTGGAGTTCTTAATATAGAAATAATTAAAAATGGATTTTCAAATAGGAAATAAGATACATCTGATAGCATGAATATGGATAGTAAGAGAATAGAAAAATTAATAATGAAAGCACTTTTGAAAGAGATTTCTGAAGGGGAGCGGTGTGAGTTGGATGGGTGGTT
Source organism: Butyricimonas sp. RTP31003st1_G1_RTP31003_210430 (assembly GCF_040920905.1). NCBI lineage: Bacteria > Pseudomonadati > Bacteroidota > Bacteroidia > Bacteroidales > Odoribacteraceae > Butyricimonas > Butyricimonas sp. RTP31003st1_G1_RTP31003_210430. The sequence continues at coordinate 2,740 of NZ_JBCOSQ010000086.1, forward strand.
GAATGCTTCTGAACAAAACAGGAATTTTTTCGAGAGTTTGCATTCGGAGATGTATTTAAAGAAGGCGGTGGGAGATCATAATCGGCTATTGCGGGATGCGGGATGGAAACAAATAAAGAGAAAAACGGTGGAAGTGAGGTCTCGTAAGATTCGTTTGCAGGTGTATCGTGTTGCGGCGGCGATTATTTTCCCTTTAATGTTAGGAGGGTTTATTTGGTATATGATGGGTTCTGTGGAGAAACGGTCAGGATTACCTTTAGCACATCAAGAGATAAAGGTGGGAGGATCTAAAGCAGTGGTTACATTATCAACGGGAGAGCGGGTTGCACTTTTCGGTGACACTACGGTATGTGTGAATGACGGGTTGTCCACGATGATTAATCAGCAGGATACGTTGAATTTCATGAAAAATAACGACGTGGTTGTAGCGGAAAATAGTTACACGGTTATTGAGATTCCGAGAGGTGGAGAATATATTGTTCGATTAGAAGACGGAACCGTGGTTTATTTGAATTCTGAGTCGGAATTGCGAATGCCCGTTCATTTCGGATCAGAAGAGAGACTGGTTTGGTTAAAAGGCGAAGCTTATTTCAGTGTTAAGCACGAGAACAAGCGTCGGTTTATTGTGAGAACGGATAGGGCTGATGTCTCGGTGTTAGGAACAGAGTTTGGAGTAAGGGCATACTCTGGCGAGAAAGAGTTCTTGACGACTTTGGTGAAGGGTAGAGTTGAGGTGAAGAGTGAAAATAACGTGCATCGTATTGTGCCGGGAGAACAAGCGAAAGTTGATAATACTGGAAATATAGCGGTTACGAAGGTGAATACGGATGAATTTGTCGCTTGGAAAGTGGGGCGGATCGTGTTCACGGACGCTCGTTTGGAGGATATCATGAACGAGTTGCAAAGGTGGTATGATTTCAACGTGTTTTACGCAAGTTCGGAACTCAAAGAATTGCGTTTCTCGATGGATATTGTGAAATACAAGGAGGTTTCGGAGATATTTGACCTGATGGAGAAGATTCGAAGAGTCTCTTTTGAGGTAAATGGGAATAATGTGATCTTAAAATAAAGAGAGTAGTACCGCAAATACCACTCTCTTAAATGCCTGATAACAGACAAATGTAAAATCAATACAAAGTTATGGAAAATAATTAGAACAAGAAAAAAAAGGGAACTCATTTCTACCGCAAATAGAATTGAGACTAAGGATAGATAACAGACGAATGTAAAATCAAACAAATTATTTTTATGAAAAAACATCATGAGAGTTTGCGGGGTTTTCCCCGTTGGCTGTGCCGGCTACTATTATTTGTGAATGTTGTGCTGGTGACGGTATCGTTTTCATTTGCTCAACAGAACACGAATCGGGTTACGATTGACATGAAGAATGCTTCTTTATCAGAGGTGTTTAACGAGATTAAACGACAGACGAATTTGAGTTTCATGTTTAGTAACGACGATTTGAAGAATGTTCCGAGAAAGGATGTCCAGATTAAAAATGTCACGGTAGATGAGGCAATGAAGAAATGCTTGGAAGGGACAGGCTTGGAATACGAGCTGACGAATAACGTGGTTGTTATTCGTAAAGCTGCTGCAAAAATTGAAAAAGCACAACAAGTAACATTAACTGGTACTG
>NZ_JBCOSQ010000086.1:4528-18129 GCF_040920905.1 Butyricimonas sp. RTP31003st1_G1_RTP31003_210430
GACCAAGGAGGTGGTATATAATGGAGAATCGACTTTGGATGTGACCTTGGATCCTGATGTAACAGAAATGGCCGAGGTTGTCGTGACAGGTATTTTTACCCGTAAAGCGGATAGCTATACCGGTGCCGTGACGACGATTAAAAAGGAGGATTTGCAAAAGGTTGGTAACCAGAACGTGTTGCAATCACTGAAAAATATCGATCCTTCTTTCCAAGTATTGGAGAATAATGAATTCGGTTCTGATCCGAATAAGGTTCCGGATATTCAGATGCGTGGAGCGTCTAATTTTTCAGATATGAAAGATAAATACCAGACAAACCCGAATCAACCGCTTTTCATTGTTGACGGATTCGAGCAGTCGATAGAGAAAGTAATGGATATGGATATGAACCGGGTGGCTTCGATCACCTTATTGAAAGATGCAACAGCCAAGGCTCTTTATGGTTCTAAAGGTGCTAACGGGGTTGTCGTGATCGAGACTGTGACCCCGGAAGCCGGAAAAATGAGAGTTTCTTATTCGGGCAATCTTAGTATTCAGGCTCCAGATTTAGGGAGTTATGATTTGGCAAATGCGGCAGAAAAACTAGAGATCGAGAAAAGAGCAGGTGTTTACACGGATAAATCGGGACGTCCCAATGTGCAACAACAATATGATGAGAAATATAACGAGTATTACAAAGAAATCTTGCGGGGAGTGGATACATATTGGTTGGAAAAACCTTTACGTGTGGGAGTGGGACACAAACACTCGTTGAATTTTGAAGGAGGGGATGACATTATCCGGTATAGTATTGATTTTTCGTATAATAAAGTCGCCGGGGTAATGAAGGGGTCTGATCGTGAAGTGATTTCTGGTGGTTTTAATTTTCAATATCGTTACGGTAAATTCCTTTTTAGAGATCAATTGTCTGTCACTTTTAATAAGGCTGACGAGTCTCCTTATGGGGCATTCTCCGAGTATGCAAAATTGAATCCTTACTGGAGAGCTTACAATGATGATGGTAGTATTAGGGAGGTTATGGGAGATTACCAGATCGCAAATATGCAGGGAAGTCATCCTATATATAATCCGATGGTAAATGCTTCATTAAACACGAAAACCTCGACATCTTATACTGATGTCACGAATAATTTTTATGCAGAGTGGGATGCTTTCGAAGGAATGAAGGTAAAAGGACGTTTCGGGTTAGTTAGCAGCAAAAATGATAGTGAGGTGTTTTTACCGCGTGATCATACGTCTTTCCGGGATATATCGCCTGATAGCGAGGATTATTTTAATAGAGGGAAGTACACGAAAGGTAATGGCACGCGTTTAGATTATAATGTGGATCTTTCTGCGAATTATTCAAAATTGTTTGGTAAGCATTTGTTATTTGCTAATGCCCAGTGGAGTATAAGTCAAAAAAAGAGTGAGATGGTATACTTCCAAGCTCAAGGATTTGCTAATAACAAGATGGATTATATCACGAATGCGAAAGAGTATGTTTCCGGTAGTCCTTATGGAGATGAATCAGTCGTGAGGGAGACTAGTGTTTTGGCCTCTGTTAACTATTCTTATGATGACCGATATTTATTAGATGCAACGTATCGGGCGAATGCTTCTTCTCTATTTGGTGCAGACAAACGTTGGGGAAGTTTCTGGTCTGCAGGTATTGGTTGGAATATTCATAAAGAAAGGTTCTTCGAAGGAGTCAGTTTTTTGGAGAAATTGAGATTAAGAGCTTCAACGGGGTATTCCGGTTCGCAGAACTTTAATTCTTATCAAGCGATAGCCACTTATAAGTATTATAACGAGAGCTATGATAATATTATGGGATCGTACTTGATTAGTCTGGCGAATCCGGAATTACAATGGCAAAAGACTCAGGATAATAATTTTGGTATAGAGTTTTCGGTGTTGAATATGTTGGATGTTACTTTTGACTATTACATAAAGAACACGGAAAATTTGTTGACTCCTGTTTCACTTCCTCCTTCAGCTGGTTTTGATAGTTATATGGAGAATTTAGGCGAGACGCAAAATCGAGGTATCGAGGCAAAAGTTAATCTGCGTGCGATAAGAGATACGAAGCGTGAAATGTATTTAAGCGTGTTTGGCTCCCTTATGCATAATAAGAACAAAATAACCAAGATTTCAGATGCATTGAATACATTAAATAATACTCGGGATGAGGAGAAGATAGAGAGTAATATACCGGATCACGAAAATGGAAAGGGTGTGACCAAGCCTTCAACCCGTTATGCGGAAGGGCAATCTATGAATGCAATATGGGCGGTGAGATCATTGGGAATAGATCCAATGAATGGTGATGAAATCTTTTTATCAGCGGACGGTAAGATGGTTTATAAATGGGATCCGAAAGATCAAGTGGTTGTCGGTGATGATTTACCCAAGGTTTCCGGAACTTTCGGTTTTAATTTTGAATATAAAGGCTTTTCTGTGAACACGTCGTTTTATTACAGATTGGGTGGACAATATTATAACCAGACTTTGGTAAATAAAGTGGAGAATGCCGATATACAATATAATGTGGATCGTAGAATGTACACGGATCGTTGGACAACTCCGGGAGTTGCGGCTAAATATAAAGCCTTTAATAGTAGTGAACCCTTTACCCGACCGACATCTCGTTTTGTTCAAGATTTAAATGAATTGCAGATGACATCGTTAAATATAGGATATGATTTCCGTAATTGCGGTTTCATGAAGGGGGGAGCAATTGAACGGTTAAAATTGCAATTCTATGCGAATGATTTGTTCAGATTATCAACGGTGAAAACGGAACGAGGTACTGAGTATCCGTATGCTAGAACGTATTCATTTACTTTACAGGCAACGTTTTAGATTTTTGAATGATAAAAAAGGAAATTATGAAGAATATAGTACATAGAATAAAGTTATCCGTTTGGGTTCTTCTGGTTTTGTTTGTTACAACTTCCTGTGAGAGCTGGTTAGATGTGAAACCTAAGACGGAAGAAGAAGCTGAACGTATGTTTAGTACAGAAGAAGGATTTAAGTCTGCTTTGGCAGGTACTTATATTTCTCTGAGTCAGCCCGAGTTGTACGGTAGAGAGTTAACCTTCGGAATGGTAGGTGTTTTAGGACAAGAATGGGAAAAGGGAGGAACCTTGGATCAAACCAGCTCGGCATATTCTTTTTTCTTGCGATATAGATATGATGAGACGGTGTCAAAAGCAATTGTGGAGAAAGTGTGGGGAGAAATGTATAAGACGATTGCTAATGTGAATACATTGATTGAGTACACGGATAAAAAACGGGATGTGTTGAAAGGGAATAATTATGAAATTATTCGCGGAGAGGCTTTGGCTTTAAGAGCTTTTATTCATTTTGATCTTTTACGGTTATATGCGGAAGCTGATTTTTCTGAGGCTGCAGAGGTTTCAATCCCTTATGTGAAAGAAGCTAAACCAGCGATTGCTCCACAATATACTCCGGCAGACGTGGTGGAATTAATTCTGGGAGATGTAAAAGATGCTCTTGATTTATTGGAGAAAGATCCCATTTATACGGGGCAGGATGTCTCTGGTGAGGATAACGGTTATTTAGCCAATCGGAATTTCCACTTGAATTATTATGCTGTGCAAGGTTTGAAAGCCAGGGTATTAGCTTATGCAAAACAAATGGATAAAGCGGCAGAGGCAGCTTTGATCGTGATTGGTGCGCAGGAAAGTAAAAATATTTTTCCTTGGGTGAAAAAGAATGATATAAATCCTAGTGATGTAACATTGAAAGATCGTACTTTTTCTACCGAGCATCTTTTTGCCTTGAATACGATCAAATTGGACGAAAATATCAAAGGATATTTTAAAGAGACGACGTCACCGATGCTTCCTCGGCAGGCAATCACGGGTGGTTCGAATTATTTGTATGATGTGGCTGATTATCGTTTGAAGTGGTTTGATAATGAGAATGGGTTGGTAAATGTGTTTTCAAAATTCTGGCAAAGCGATAAGAAAACGGTAGATGGGGTTGTTTTACCGAAGAGGGATAGAATGCCAGTGATTCGGATTTCAGAGATGTATTATATCGTGGCAGAGTCGATGAAGATGTCTGATCCTCAAGGAGCATTGGATAAATTGAATTTGGTGCGTAAAATGCGTGGATTGACAGAGCCTCTTACTGACCTGAATCCTGATGCGATTCAACAGGAAATACAGAAAGAGTACGAGAGGGAATTTTTAGGAGAAGGACAGTTATTTTTCTACCATAAGAGACAGGGAACGAAGAATATCGCAACTGCAAATGCTGTTTATAAACTCCCGATGCCTGATCTGGAGATCGATCTTGGAGAACGTGAATAATTTTAAATTTGTTGATTATGAGAAATATATTTAAAATATGGTTACTTGCGGGATTGGTGTCATTCTTTATGATATCATGTAGCGAAGATAAGATTGAAACTTATTCCGGTCCAGATGCGGTCAACATGTGGATTGGTACGACGAGAGATAGTGCCGAGATGTCCTTTTTGGCACTGGAACCAACATTGACCGAATATGACTTTAACGTGGAACTTCGAATTCAATCCGTATTAAGGAATGAAGATCGAGATGTGAAAATTAACTTGGGTGAATTGACAACGGCTGTTGCCGGAGAAAATTTCGAAGTCGCTGAAAATGTTACTATTCCCGCTGGGGAGACTTCCGTTATAGTACCGGTGAAAGTTTATAAAAAAGGGTTGGCCGATATTGAAGGTGGATTGGTTGTTGAGCTTGTTATTGGAACATCCGATGATTTCATTCCGGGGGTCTATGGGAAAATGAAACTTTCTTTTGCCGGTGATTTCCCCAAAAATTGGTATGCAAGTACGACTTCAGATGTAGGAGCAATACCTTATTTCTGGGGTAAATGTACGAAAAATAAATACCAATTCGTTTTTGAACATTTAGGTACTATTGATTTGAAAGATTATGCGGGATGGAATTATACTCCGATTATAGCAATGCAGAATGAGTTGAATGCTAAATTAGAAAAATATGCTGCAGATCATGACGGGGAATGGTTACCGGATGACGATGGAAGTAAAATGTGGTTCTCTGCTGGTACCTGATATTTAAGTCTATTGGAGTATTGGTATATTGATGAATTAAAATTTAGAGTTTATGAAAAATAAGATAAGACATTTATTATTTCTTTCGGTAATACTATTTTCTGTTGCTTCATGTATTGATGATAAAGGAAATTATGATTATACGGAAATTGAAGATGCAATAGTTGAGATACCGGAAGTAAAAGAGAATGGAGGTAAGATTAGTCGTGATCGCTATGACGAATTAAGTTTAAATCCTGAGATACAGTATCAAGCCGGTTCTTCTGCGGATGACTATAATTTTGAATGGGGTTTGTACACTCAACAACCACAAAAAGATGATGATGATGCTTATATCCCGAAGAAAATTATTGGAGATAAACCGCAATTGTCGTACAAGCTAATTGATGAGCCGGATAAATATTATGTAGTTTTGAAGGTGACGCATAAAGAAATGGGCTCGTGTACAGATTATAAATTTGAATTGAATGTTAATTCTATGGCTGGGTGGCTTATTTATGACGAAGCCGCTAGTGGAGATGGAGATTTTCAGATTATTCGTGATCGTGAAATTGTTCCGGACTTGTCTTCGATTCAGACAGGTATTGTTCGGAATTATTTTGCTACGGCTAATGGAGGAAAGAAATTACGGGATGGAAAGTTCTTGGGAAGAAGGAATATGAACAATCAATATGATCATTTATATCTTTTCAAAGAGGACGGGATGTACAAAATGAAAGCTGGAACTTATGAAGTTATTACTGAAGATTATTCTACTTTGTTTTCCACTCAACCAGCGAAAAATGCTCCGATGGCTCTTTATTATCCTAGCCCGATGTATGGACAAGTCGAAGTATTCGTGAATAATAATGAGATGTATACGATCAGATGGAATATGCTGGGACAGGAGGATAAATACACTACACCTATAGGAGCTTGGGGGACTGCTTATAAAGTTAATCCGTTTATAGCTCCGGTTCCTGTGACAGGCAATACTGTTCGTGCTGTTTTGTATAATGATATTAGTAATGCTAGAGGTCAGTTTATTACTATAAATAGTAGTGGCGCTGCTGGTTTTCCGATGACTCCAGAAGGGAAATTTAATACTGGAGCGATTAATACTAATGAGACCATGAAACTTAAATTGGAGTATTTGGGACAAGGTCGAGATGGTATTACTTGTGCATTATTTAAAGATGAATTAAATGCTGGGAAGCTTTCGCTTTATACTGCAGATCTTCGGGATGTTTCTAAGCCTTTAGCATTGGAGATTTACGATTTAAGTGATTTACAAAATATTGATGATGCAAAATACTTTACTTTCGGAACTCGGGGTGATGTATTGTTTTATGCGACAACTTCTAAGGTTTATAGTTACGTGTTCAACGGGGCTGTAACTGAATTGCTTTCAACATCAGGAGAGGAGATTGTTTCCATGAAATTGTACACGCATTCAGCCAATGAAGATTACAGTGGGCGTATGTTGTTCGTGGCAACTTATGATGGGGCGGCCGGAAAAGTGTACAAAATTAAATTCAATGAGTTGAACGGACAGTTGGATGGAGAGGTTGAGGAATATACCGGCTTCGGGAGAATTATTGATATGATGAATAAAGAATAAAAATATCCCCCTCGTGAATGTATGAGGGGGAACTTCTAAAATGGTTATCAATGAAAATAAATAAATTATCTAGGATCATAGGTTTTGCTTGTTTATTGCTGGTGTTGACTGTATCGGTGAACGCCCAAAAGTATAAATCAGTGTTTAAAAACCTGACTTGGGAACAGGCGGCAGAACAGGCACAAAAAGAGGGAAAGATCGTGTTGGTAGATGCTATGCGAAAAGCTAGAACCCCGGAGGATCAGAAAAAACAAGATGCTGCAGAGCGAAAATTGTTCTCTATTCCGGAAATTATGAATTTTTGTGATCAGCACGTGATTGCTATTCATATTGATATGGGGTCTGAGGCTGGTCAAGCATTTGCTCCTAAACTAATGATGAATATGTACCCGACATATGGTTTCTTTATGCCTAATGGGGATATTCTTGGGGTGGTAAGTCCTTATCTTTTGGCTCAAAAACCGGAAAAGTTCGAGGAAGTTGGAAATAAGGCTTTGAAAGACGCAGAGGTGAAAAGAAATAACAACCGTTCGATTCAATTTGAAGAGATTAGTTTGAAGGATGCAATGGCGAAAGCGAAAAAAGAGAATCGATTGATTTTTATTGATGCTTATACGGATTATTGTCAACCTTGTATGTTAATGGTGAAAAATGTATTCTCGTTGAATAAGGTGGCTGATTTTTACAATCAGAATTTTATAAACTTGAAAATGCATTTCGGAAAGGAGAAAGAACTTGCGGAAAAATATGGCACGAGTGGTTATCCGGCATTCCTGTTTATTAATGGTGACGGGAAATTGGTCTATATGGAGAGCGGATACACGGAAGGAGATGAGTTTATTGGTTATGGGAAAATGGCTTTAGAGAAGGCCAAAGGAATTGAATTTATCGAAGGGGACTGGAATCGGGCATTGGAGCAAGCGCGACAAGAGAATAAACTTATTTTCATGGATTGTTATACTTCTTGGTGCGGACCTTGTAAACAACTGGCGAAAACCGTGTTTACTGATCCGGATGCGGCCAACTTTTTCAACGAACATTTCGTGAACCTGAAAATGGATATGGAAAAAGGGGAAGGGATAAATTTGAAAGATCGTTTTGAAGTGAAAGCATATCCTACATTACTTTTTATTAACGGGCAGGGGGAAGTTGTACATTGCCTTGTTGGGGCGCCAGGATTGAAGGAATTGATGGAACAAGCTCAGCTCGCTTTTGATGGGAAAGGGTTAGCCTATGCGGATGATGAATACCAAAAGGGTAACCGGGAACCGGAATTGATTCAAGCATATCTTACTTATTTAGGAAATGCCTCCTTAGATAAAGAGGCAGAGAAAGTAAGTTTGGATTACTTTGCCACGTTAGATAGGAATAATTTGAAGGAAAGAACGTATTGGGATATATTTGTCAAGTATGTGAATAATGTTGATTCAGATTTGTTTCAATACGTGTATGAACATCGGGATGAATTTTATTCTATTTACGGAGAACAAGATGTAAAACGGAAAATTCAAAATGTGTGGGGTAGTGGTGCTAACCAGTTTGTGCATAAAGAAGGAGATCAGATGGTGTTGGACAAAAAAGGTTTTAAACGTTACGTAAAACGCATGGAAAAAGCAAAAGTGGATGGCTGGGAGGATATTGCTTCCGGTGCGGAAATGATGAATGTGGAGAAGATTGGCGATTGGAAGACTTATATCGCTTTAGGTACAGAGCGTATCAAGCAAAATAAAGTTTCCGATCTGCTACTTTATAATTGGGGATTACGGGTAAATAAGCAATGTAAAGATAAGGAGTTAAGATTATTGGCGGCTAAGTGGTTTGATGAGGCGGCAGCTAAAGCTGCTAAAAATGAGGCAGAAGGAAAAAGTAATATGATGTCTTACCGGACATATTTTGAAAAACTGGCAAAAGATTTGAAGGCTGATGTGCAGTAAACGAAGGGATTTTAATGGACTAAAATGATATTTATGAGAAAGATTTTAAGATTATTGTTATTCACTTGTATGATGGTTAGTACAAGTAGTGTTTTCGCCCAGAAAACGATCACAATCAAAGGGAAAGTGAAATTCCCTTATAACCGGTTCAACATGGAAATTATTGAACGGCAAGGATTCGACAAGACAATTATCGATTCGTGCAAGGTAAAAGATGATGGGACATACGAATTCAAAATGAAGGTGGATAAACCGGGTGTTTACACGTTGGACTGTCAAAAGTGGCAATCTGTACAATTCTGGGCAGAGGACGAGGATTTGGAGATTAATTTCAGGGGAGAGGACACGGCTAAGATAAAAATAAAGAACCCGCCTTACGTGTATATTAAAGGTGGACCGAACAATGAGTTAATGAATTTAATGAATTGGGATGGATACCGGGGGTATCAATTAATGATTGGTATTTCTCAAGGCGTGTATCGTATTCCAGGGATTGATGATCAGGCAAAACAAGAAGTTTCCGGTAAATTTTATGATATGTTGGGAAATGAATCGAGAGCGAGAGCTAAATTTTTAGCAGAAAATTATGCTGATCGGAATAGTGTGTTGGCAATATTACCGGCTTTGAGAGGAGAAGAAAACGAGGAATTAGTAAAACAGGTTCTATCTCGTCTGGAAAGTAAGAATCCGAATTATGCTCCCTTGTTGAAATATAAGGCAGAAATGGCTGAGGCGAAAGCTCAAAAAGAACGTTTGGCCGAGGGGAAAGTTGCCCCGGAATTTTCATTCCCTACTCCTGATGGAAAGAAAAAGTTAGGACCTCAGGATTTTAAAGGAAAGATTCTTGTACTTGATTTTTGGGCTTCTTGGTGTGGACCTTGCCGGGCTGAAATTCCTCACTTGAAGGAGGCTTATAAAGAGTATAGCAACAAGGGTGTGGCATTCTTTAGTGTTTCGATTGATAAAGATGATGCTGCTTGGAGAAAAGCCATGAAGGAAGAGAATATGCCTTGGGCGCAAGCGCAGGCTCCGAAGGCTGGAAAAGACGTGATGAAACAATACCAGTTCTCGGGAATCCCTTATATTTTGGTTTTGGACAAGGAGGGGAAAATCGTGGCAAAGAATTTGCGGGGAAAGGCATTGACGGATAAGCTAGAGGAATTGCTTAGTGGTAAAAAGAAGAGTGTGGCGATGCCCGCGATGGGGATGTAGTAAAAAAGGGGCAGGGGGATGGCGTGTAAGGTCGGGAGTAAATGCTTCTTCTTATCACACAGTTCTTTGCATGCATCTCCCTACTTCTTTTAGAATATATAATGGTAAAGGAAATGAGAATATTACTTTGTTTTGTATTGATGTGTTGCATGTCCGGATTGGCTTCGGCACAAATGACTGCAGCGAAGAAAATACCGCCTGCTATCGAGAAAAAGATCGTGTTGAAAGCATCTGCTCAAAAAGTGTGGGATTACATCTCGGAACCGGCAAGTTACAAGAAGTTTTCGGGCGTGAAGGAATTTACTTGCGAGGAGAAGGCTTTGAATGCTAAAATCGAGTTGACCGGGAAAGATGGCAAAAAAAGGAGTCAATATATCAGCGTGATTGATTATGATGTCTTCAAGATTTGTTATTTTGTTACCCGATCGGATTACGCGGGCGATAAACAGTGGGTTTATGCTTTTGAAGTTCATCCCAAAGGAGACAAAAAATGTGAGGTCGTGTTGTCTGTTTACAATGGGTTTGACGAACTTTCGCCAGAATTCAAGAAAGGAATGACCGAAGAGTTCGACACTATTATTGCCAGTTTGCAGAAAAAATTTAAATAGTGATATTACGAGAGGATGTTCAATTAAAGTTTATGTAATGAAGAAATTATTTGTATTAATCGTTTTGATGGCCGGGATTATTTGGGGCGCAGAGGCTCAAAGCAAGGGGATTACTTTCGAACAGACGAAAGAATGGAAGAAAGTTTTGAAGAAGGCTAAGAAAGAGAAGAAGTTGATATTTATCGATTGTTACACTTCTTGGTGCGGGCCTTGTAAGATGTTATCCTCACAGGTGTTTACCCGTGAGGACGTGGGGAATCAGTTTAATGCGGATTTCGTGAACGTGAAGTATGATATGGAAAAGGATGCGGATGGCGTGATGTTGAAAGATAAATTTGAAGTGAAGGCTTTCCCAACTTTGGTTTTTGTGGACCCGAATACGCAGCAGGTGGTTCATAAGATGGTTGGGGCCGGTTCCGCCGAATGGTTAATGGAAGGTGGAAAGATGGCAAAAGATCCACAAAACAATTTGAGTGGATTGACGAAGCGATACGAGGCTGGGGAGCGGAGTACGGATCTGTTAAGTCGTTATTTGAATGCTCTATCCTCTGCTTATATGCAGGAAAAACAAGGGGCTGTTGCCGCTGAATATTTGAACGCCTTGTCGGATGACGAGATTGTAACCAAGGATAATTGGGAGTTGATCAAAAAGAACGTGAGCGATCCGTTATCAAAGCCTATACGTCAAGTGATTGCAAATATCGGGCGTTTCTATGAAGTAGCCGGTAAAGAAGTGGTGGATTATAAATTGGAAAATTCGATTAAGGGAGCCGTGGCTGAAATCACGTATTGGCGTCCGGGAAACGGGGAGTTTAACGAGGCTAGAAATGCCGAGTTGATTAAATTACTTCAGTCTTTGGATTATGCTTTTATCCCGGGAGCTTTGGCTAGTTTATACACCGCCGAGTATGTTCGGAAAGGTGATTATAAAGGAATGTTGAATAGTATGCGTGAGGCATTCAAGTACAACGTGTTCAGGAATGGTGAAGAGCAAATGTATTTCCAAAATAATATTGAGGCGTTAACCGGTTGTGATGACAAGACTCTCGTGCAGGAGGGAATCGATTGGATCGATGCCAGATGTGCCCAGACAAAAGATTATTTTGCCAAAGCTAATTTGATGAATTCTAAAGCTCGCTTGTTAACCAAAAACGGGGATACGCTTGGAGCGGATAAGGCGAAAATGGAAGAAGAGAAATATAATGCAGAGGGAGAGAAAAGAAGTGGGGGAAAAGCAGTTAGAGCTATTCGAATGAATTAATAATGTTTTCTTTGTGTGATGAAGGCCGCCCACGCTCGGGCGGCCTTTTTTTATTTATTCCTAGTAATTTTCGTGAAAAACAGAATGAAAAGACCGATACCCACGATCGCTCCTATCGGGTAACTGATAGAAGGGGAAAGATACAAACCACCCACTTTATAAGGGGCTATCAGGAAATAGGTCGTACATACGATACTTAAAAACGTGGCAGGGATAGACATCATCCAATGAGCTTTTCCTTTTTTAGCCAAATAGGTGGCTGCGGTCCATAGCGTGATGGTTGCTAACACTTGGTTCCCGATACCCACGTATTTCCATATCGTGGAGAAATCCACGTTACAAAGTAAATAGGCGATGATGAATATCGGGATAGAAACGATAAGACGATTCTTGATCGGTTTCTGGTTGAATTTTAAAGCGTCAGCAATGATCAATCGCATACTACGGAATGCCGTGTCTCCGGATGTAATCGGGCAAACAACAACCCCGATAATAGCGATAATCGCGCCAAAACGTCCTAACCACGAATTGCAGATTGCATCCACGATAATAGCGGGTGTTTTTCCTGCCGTGGCAGCGGCATTCAGGCCTTCCGCACCCCCAAAGTATGCCATGGCAGCGGTAGCCCAAATCATGGCCACGATTCCTTCTGAAATCATGGCTCCGTAAAAGATAGGGCGTCCGTATTTTTCATCTGTCATACAACGTGCCATCATGGGGGATTGCGTGGCATGGAACCCGGAAATGGCACCGCAGGAGATCACGATGAATAACATCGGGAAAAGAATATTGTTTGTCGGGTCTGCGTGCATATTTTTCATCGTGTCGAAGGTTAATTCTTCAAGATAAAGTTTCCCGGAAAATCCCCCGTAAAGTAGATAACTACCCACGGCCACGGCCATGAATATTAAGGCCAATCCCATGAACGGGTAGATTTTACCGATAATTTTATCAATGGGAAGTAACGTGGCTAGAATATAGTAGGCAAAGATAACATATAGCCAGGGCGTCATACTCATGTTTGTCAGGTTACCGAGTAAATCTGCCGGTCCGTTCACGAAAGAGACTCCCACGGCCAGTAATAAAAATCCCGTGAAAAACGTCATGAATTTACGCACATTGTTCCCGAGGTATTTCCCGACAATATCAGGTAGACTTGTTCCGTCGTGGCGGATAGAAAGCATACCGGAAAAATAATCGTGAGTCGCTCCCATGAAAATACAGCCGATCACGATCCATACGTAAGCCATCGGACCGTAAGCCGCTCCTAGTATAGCCCCGAAAATAGGTCCTAGGCCAGCGATGTTTAAAAACTGGATAACGAAAATACGCCAAGGTTTAAGCTCGTGGTAATCCACCCCGTCTGCCAGGCGTTTCACCGGAGTCGCAATTGTGGATGAGGCTCCGAAAAATCGTTCAACAAATTTACCGTAGGTAAAATAAGCGACGATTAATAGACCGATAGAGATAATAAATGTTAGCATTTGCTTGGAATTTTTGCATGATCACAAAGTTATAAAAAATGTAGTATATTATAATTCCTGAAAATGAAAAAAGAAATGGCGATCAGTCAGGCTGTGTGTAGGTGTTGAGGTTGCTCTGGAGCTGATCGCCCGGCCAGGGACACGATATTGGTATAATCCGTTTTACAGGAAAAATAGGAACAGATTCCCTGTCTGACATTCCGGATTATTTCTGGATGTGGAATTGGATGTGGCCGTAGATGATATAACAAATCATTGTTATGTAAATTAATGTGTTTTTCATTAGACGTTTGTTTGTAACAAAATTAGATAGAGGATTGTGAATTCAGATAGAAATTCGGGTTGATTTTTATCTGTAACGTTTCTAAATAGATATGGTCGGGATGTTTTTGTAGCTAATTTTGAAAATATTGAATTCTATGGGTTTGCG
>NZ_JBCOSQ010000087.1:0-18045 GCF_040920905.1 Butyricimonas sp. RTP31003st1_G1_RTP31003_210430
ATCGTGGAATGTAACACGGCTTATGGGGGCGGACGTGCCGATACCGAGAATCATTTGAAAGCGGCTAAAGATCATGGGTTCACTGCCATTGCTCCGGTAGACATAATGGATGCGGAGGGAGAAGTGGCACTTCCCGTGAAGGGGGGTAAGCATTTGAAAGAGGATTTTGTCGGTTCGCATTACTTGAACTATGATTTCACGGTTGTTCTTTCACATTTTAAAGGTCATGCGATGGGTGGTTTCGGTGGAGCTATCAAGAACATATCCATTGGTATTGCATCCTCTGCCGGAAAAGCTTGGATTCATTCCGCCGGGAAAACGAAAGGCAACCCGTGGGGTAATTTGCCCCCACAGGATGATTTTCTGGAATCTATGGCCGAGGCCGCAAAGGCAATCATAGACCATTGTGGGGACAAGATTTTGTATATCAGCGTGGCGAATAATCTTTCCGTGGATTGCGATTGTGATTCTTCCCCGGAAGATCCCAAGATGGGAGACATCGGTATTCTGGCTTCTCTTGATCCGGTTGCTTTGGACAAGGCCTGTACGGATTTGGTTCGGGCTTCTGAAGATCATGGAAAGATTCATCTGATTGAGCGTATTGATTCCCGTAATGGAATGCACACGTTGGAATATGGCGAAAAGATCGGTTTGGGAAGTCAGAAGTATGAATTGGTGAAATTGGATTAAAATATAAGAGTATGAGAACGACGACAGTAAAACTTTATTCATTGGAATATAATCAGTTGAGGACCTATTGGGCTGTGACTTTATTCGTGGCGGGTAATATGATCCTGCCGCAGTTGTGTCACCTGGTTCCGCAGGGTGGTATTCGCTGGTTACCGATTTATTTCTTTACCCTCGTGGGGGCTTATAAATACGGTTGGAAGGTGGGTTTATTGACGGCACTAGTTTCTCCGTTGGTAAATTCGGCTCTTTTCGGGATGCCCGCGGTGGCCGTGTTGCCTGCCGTGTTGTTGAAATCGGTGTTATTGGCCGTGGCTGCCGGGTATGCGGCAACCCGTTTTCGGCAGGCCTCTTTGGTATTACTCGTGGGAGTGGTACTTTTTTACCAGATCGTGGGGACGTTAGGCGAGTGGATGCTGGAAGGTAGTTTTTATGTTGCCTTACAGGATTTTCGTATCGGGTTACCCGGAATGTTGATGCAGGTTTTGGGTGGTTGGCTATTTATTAACCATATAATTCGTAAATAGAGTATGATGAATTCATTATTTATTGGCAGTGTCGGTATGCCGGAAGTGCTGCTTATCGTGTTAGTCGTGTTACTGTTATTCGGTGGCAAGAAGATTCCTGAATTGATGAGAGGAATTGGCAAGGGCATACATTCTTTCAAAGAAGGAATGAACGGGGTGGAGAAAGAAATTACTTCAGAAGAGAAAAAAGAGTAGTATGGAACAAGTCGGTAAGTCTGAGAATCAGAGTTTTTGGGAACACCTGGACGTGCTACGGGCCTCGTTGGTGAAGATTGCCTTCGTGACCGTGGCTTTTGGTGTTGTAGCGTTCTTTTTCAAAGATGAGTTGTTTGCTGTTATATTAGCGCCCAAGGAGGCAGATTTTATTACTTACCGGCTTTTATTTTCGCTTAGTGGATGGATGACGGGTGCCGAATCCCCGGACTTTTTCGTGAAATTGATCAATACCGGGTTGGCGGAACAGTTCCTGATCCACATGAAAGTGGCGATGTGTATGGGGATTTTATGTGCCTCTCCTTATATTTTGTACCAATTATTCCGTTTCGTGTCCCCGGCTCTCTACTCTAACGAGCGCAAGTATGTTGTGAGAGTGGTGGGGAGCGGGTATGTCATGTTTATGCTGGGTGTCCTGCTTAGCTATTTTCTTATCTTTCCGTTAACTTTTCGTTTCTTGGGAACTTATCAGGTAAGTAGTGACGTGGAGAATATGATCGCGTTGCAATCGTATATCAGTACCTTGATTTTGATGAGTCTTGCCATGGGAATCGTCTTCGAGATACCTATACTTTCGTGGTTATTTGCCAAGCTGGGATTTATCTCTGCCGATTTTATGAAACGCTATCGACGTCATGCCGTGGTAATTATTCTTATCGTGGCTGCTGTTATAACCCCGACATCAGATATATTCACGTTGTCATTGGTGGCATTGCCGATGTGGTTGTTGTACGAGGTGAGTATTTGGATTGTGAAACGTACTGTTCGGTAAATATGAAAAGTATTATTTTGTCTTAAAAGATGATTTCCTGAAGAACGAGGCTGATAAAAGATACCTGAAAAATTGTATGTCCCAACGAAATGTAGTAAATTTGTATATCATTAAAAATGAATGATAAATGACTATATTTGATGAATATAAGACATATACGGGCGAAGTTTCAATTTCTCCATCTTTACTTTGGGAATATGATTTGTCTTGTTTTGACTGGTGGAAATCAAGAAAGATTGTGGTTCAACGTGTCATCGAAAGAGGATGGCTGAAGGATTTCTATGCGGCATTCAAATTATACGGGGGAATAGAAGGATTCAGGGAAATCATAAAGGAGGTTCCGAGCTTGTCTCCACGAGATATGAATTTCGTTTGTGTTGTCTTTAATTTGAAAAAAGAAGAATTGAAATGTTATACACGGAAACTGTTACGAGATCGACTCTTGAACTCCTGAAAAAATTGGAAGCAGAAAGAATGATGGTCGGTTTTAACTTGGCAGGAGGCACCTCTTTATCTCTATATTTAGGACATAGACTGAGTTTGGATTTAGATCTTTTCACTCCGGAATCTTTTGATGCAGTTCAATTGGAACAATTCTTGAAAGAGGAATATGGATTTCGTACAGATTTTATGGAAAAAAATACTCTGAAAGGTACGATAGATGGTGTAAAAATAGATTGTATTACCCATTCTTATGACTATCTTGAGAATCCATACATTGAATCCGGTATAAGGTTGTATAGTATGGAAGACGTTATTGCCATGAAGCTTTCTGCTATTGCTGACAATGGATCACGATTAAAGGATTTTATTGATATCGCTTTCCTCTCTACTCGTTTCCCTTTCAGTTCAATGTTGAAAATGTATGAACGTAAATTTCCAAACTCAAATGTCATAAGACCTTTTAAGGCTATTACCTATTTTGATGATATTGATTTTGAGGAGGATATTATCATGGTGAATGGAGAATATGATTGGAGGTCGATCGAAAAGAGATTGATTGAGATGACCAAAATTCAAGATAAAACTTTCGAAGCGTTTCCATTTCCTAAAAAGAATATAAAAAATAGGTGATGGTAAGAATTTTTTTTATTGATCTATAATTTTGATTTTGAACCGAATAAAACATATAAGGTGATATTAAATATCGATAACTGATCTGTGTTAGAGAATATAGGTGGTAATTGTGTTATTTACATATGTTACTTCTATGAATATTAATTTATTTGGTTTTTGAAAATCATTTTATACTTTTACACGGGTAATGTGTGTAAAAGTATAAAGTTATGGCTTTTGTTGAACAGGATAAAGAAAGGACTTTCACGATGGTTTTCGATAAGAATTACGAGGCCCTGTGTTTGTACGCCGTAAAGTTTACCGAGGATTTTTTGGAGGCGGAGGATATCGTGCAGGAGGCGTTTGTACGTTTTTGGGAAATGTATCGAGATCGTTTGACCACGGAAAATGCCCGGCCTTTATTGTATCGGATGACACGAAATATGTGTGTGGATCGTGTCCGGGAGAAACCCAAAAGCGTTGTGGATGTGGAATTAATGACAGATCAATTGATCTATTATTTTCAGCCGGAATCAGAAGATGATTCTAAGATTGATTTGTTGATGAAAGCCGTTAAAAATTTGCCTGTTAAATGTCAGCAAGTACTTGTTGCGATCTGTTTCAATGAAAAAAAATACAAGGACGTGGCAGAGGAAATGCAAGTCTCTGTTAATACCGTTAAGACCCAACTGGCGAGGGCTTTGAAGTTGTTAAGGGAAAATTTGAACAGAGAGGATTTCGAGTTATTTCTTACTTTTTTTGTATTTTCTTACTAATTCTTTTCACCCATTTTTCGTTTTTTCCGTTGTATTAATAAACGATCCTTTAATAATAGTTAGAATTTAGCTGTATTAACAGCTATTATTCAACAATTCAAATCTCTTTTTTCACTCGTAATCAGTTCATTGTAAAAAAGTCTTTTTCCCCACGTTTCTTTCTCAATAATTGATCATTTATTTAGATTTTATATGAACCAAAATTGGGAAGAAATTGTATGGAGGGCCTTACGGAACGAGTGTTCATCGGAAGAGCTGATGAAGTTACAGGAGTGGCGTAATGAGACTCCCGAAAATGAACAGATGTACGAGGATATAAAGGGAATTGCAGGGATGGGAAACTTTTTGAAGGGGATTGATTCCTTGCACAAGGAAAATGCTTTGGAGAATATTCTGAAAAGAACAAGGCAGAGATCATTGGGGTATTCTCGACTTCTGAAATATGTGGCGGTATTTCTTTTACCCTTGTTGTTAGGTGGCACGTTATTTTATTTTCTCAAGTTTAAACAACAAGTTGGTGAAAAACTTCCTGTATCTGTGGCTAAACAGATCCTACCGGGAGGACCTAAGGCGATTCTTTACCTTTCAGATGGTCAAGTGATTGATTTGAACCGGACCATTGATTCGGTTATCGTGGATAAACATTCAGGACAGGAAATTACGTTATCAAAGGATATAAACGCCTTGAATTATAGTGGTGTGACAGGGAATACAGCTCAAACAAAAGAATTAGCATACAATCGAATCGAGGTTCCGAGGGGAGGCGAGTATATGTTGGTGTTATCTGACGGAACAAAAGTGTGGCTAAATTCAGAAACCCGCTTGGAGTATCCGCTTACATTCGGAGAGTATAGCCGGGATGTACGTTTAAGCGGAGAGGCCTATTTTGAGGTGACAAAGGATGAGGTAAGGCATTTTAATGTCATCATGGAGGGGGCGACAATCGAGGTCACGGGAACCTCTTTTAACGCATCTTGTTACCCGGGAGAAGGACAATGCAGGGCCGTGTTGGAAAGTGGTAAGATCAATTTAAGAACAGATCATGGGGTGACTGCAGTTGACGTGGGCGAGTGTGCCTCTTATGATATTGTTTCGAGTAAAGTGACCGTGGAGGCCGTTGACTTGAAATACTTCACCTCGTGGCGATACGGTACATTTTATTTTTACAACACGCCCTTATCAGAGATCGTGCAGAAGTTGGGACGCTGGTATGACGTGAATTTTAAATTTGCTGATGAATCCTTGCGAGACGTGTGTTTCTCTGGGGCGGCACTACGAAGTAAATCGATTGATTTTATGTTAGAATTGTTGGCTACTACGCAATCATTGAACTTTGATATACAGGGTGATGGAACAATCATGATATATAAAAAATAAAAGAGGAAGAATTGGTCCTCTTCCCCTTTTCTATTTAGCTAAATCTCTCCGGCAAGAGAGAATTAATAATTAATGGTACACAAATCTATGAAAAAAAAATCAAAAGATGGCACATCCCGGTGCGGGAAAGTGACATGCAAATTTTGGAAAGTTATGCGATTGCAGCTATTAATGATTTTTGTGACGCTATTTCAGTTACATGCTGAAAATAGTTACACGCAGCAAAAGGTGAGTATCCTGTTCAAGGATGCCGCGATCGAGGAGGTTATCAAGGCGGTCGAGGCTCAATCCGGTTACGTGGTGGTGTATAACAATACACTGTTGAAGACAGTAAAACGGGTTACCGTGACTTTACGGAATGTGAATGCCGTGGAGGCTTTGAACGAGGCTTTAAAAGGGAGTGGTTTACATTGTAAGTTGGTAGAAGATTTCTTGGTAATCGCCAAGGATAACGTGAAAACGGCTCCGGAAGATGATAAGGGGAGAAAGATTGAGGGAAAGGTGACGGATAAGGATAAAATGCCACTTCCGGGAGTAACCGTGCTGGTAAAGGGTACGAAATTGGGTGTGGTGACTGATACGGCCGGCAAATTCCAGTTAACATTACCACTAGAGAAAGAGGTAACCTTACAATTCTCTTTTATTGGAATGAAGGCTCAAGAAGTGAAAATTAAGGATTATAAACCGCTTTCAATTGTGTTGGAAGAAGAGGCAACAGAGGTCGAAGAGGTCGTTGTGAATGGTATTTTTCAACGGAAAGCGGGAAGTTTTACCGGTTCAGCTTTGACGATGAAAGGGGAGGATTTGAAAAGAGTAAGTAACTCGAACGTGTTTGCCAGTTTGAAAAATTTGGACCCGTCATTGATGATTTTTGATAATTTAGAATTTGGTTCTGACCCTAATAAGATGCCGACGATGGCTTTGCGAGGTAAAACAGCTTTTGATTTAGGATCGGATGATATTGATTTGAAGGGAAGTTATGCAAATGATCCGAACGCACCTTTGTTTATTTTGGACGGTTTTGAGGCCTCTGTTCAGAAAATTGCCGATTTGGATATGAATCGTGTGGAGTCGTTGACGATTTTGAAGGATGCCTCGGCAAAAGCTATTTATGGTTCCAAGGCGGCTAACGGTGTGATTGTAATCGAGACTAAAAAGAATACCGAATCTTCATTGCGAATCTCGTATAGCGGAAGCGTGGAAATTCAAGCTCCCGATCTTTCTTCTTACAACCTGACGAATGCGGCGGAAAAGTTGGAGATAGAGAAAGATGCCGGATTGTATTACGATAAAAATCTTTCGACCTTATTCAATTTGCAAAAGGATTACAATAAAAAGCTGGCGGCAGTTGTGTCAGGTATTGATACGGATTGGTTATCAAAACCATTGCGTAATGGTGTTGGGACGAAACATGGTATTTCTTTCGAGATGGGAAATGAACGGTTGAATTTGATTGTCGGGTTTAGTTATAATAATGTTCAAGGAACAATGAAGGGTTCCGACCGTACGAATTACGAGGGTAGTGTGTCTATTTCATATCGTTACAAAGGACTGAATTTCCGAGATAATTTAACGATTACATCCAACGTGGCAAATGATTCACCTTACGGGGCTTTCAGCGAGTATGCGGTTTTGAATCCTTATCTTTCTCCGTATGATGAAAAGGGAAATTTGGTACAAAATGCCAGTATCATTCCCGGGGCGGATAATTTTGAGGCAAACCCCTTGTATAATGCCTCTTTGAATACGAAGTTAACAAGTAAGTATCTTGACGTGACGAATAATTTCAGTGTGGAGTGGATGATCGTGATGGGGTGGAAAGTAACGGGACGTTTTGGAATCACGGAGAAAAGAGTACGGGCAGATGAGTTCTATCCAGCGAACCATCTGAAGTTCAGAAGTTATTCGGGAGAAGATTTGTTCCGAAAAGGAAGTTACCAGATGAATGAAGGGGAAGAGAAACGGATGAGCGGTGACGTCAACATGCAGTTCTCGCAACAATTTGGAGATAAACATTACGTGTTTGCCAATGCCGGCTTTACTTTGTCGGAGGCTTATTACGAGGAGTTGATTTATAAGGCAGAAGGTTTCCCGCATGACCGGATGAACGATATGATGTTTGCCCGTCAATACGTGAAGGATACCAAACCGACGGGGCGTGAGTCCACAATTCGGGATATTGCCGTGTTGTTTGCCGGTAACTATGCCTATGATGATAGGTTTCTTGTGGATGGTTCTTTCCGGACGAGTGCTTCCAGCCAATATGGAAAGAATAACCGTTGGGGACAATTCTGGAGTGTCGGTGTGGGGTGGAACATACATAATGAGGTGTGGTTGAAAGACTCTAAAATACAGCAATTGAAATTGAGAGGTTCTGTCGGGTATACCGGAGCGCAAAGTAGCGAGGCCTACGCATCTTTGGCTACTTATGAATATGATTTGGAACGGGTGTACATGGGATTTCTGGGGTCGAAGTTGAAGGCGATGCGGAATGAAGATTTGAAGTGGAAGGAGAAGTTTGATTATAATGTGGGTTTGGATTTTAATATCGGACGTTTGTTCAGTATGAAGTTTGATTATTATATCGGAAAGACAAAAAATAATTTATTGGATTTTGACATTCCGACATACACGGGTTTTAAAACGGTAAAAGAAAATGTGGGTGACGTGGAGAATAAAGGATTTGACCTGCGGTTGAGTATAACTCCGTGGAATATGCCTCGGGAACGAGCCTATTTCACAATTACCACGGCTATTTCCCGAAACAAGAATAAGATAACGGGAGTATCGGCTGCTATGCAAAATTATAATGACAAGCAGGATGAGGTTGCAAGTAGTGTTTTCTATAACAAACCGGTGCAAAAGTATTATGACGGGGTTTCTTTGGATGCAATTTGGGCGGTTCGCTCTTTAGGGATAGACCCGACGAATGGGCAGGAGATCTATTTAGATAAGAAGGGGAACCGAACTTACACTTACCGGGTGTCTGATCAGGTCGTTTGTGGAGACAAGTTACCAGATTTCCAAGGAACAGCCGGGTTCATGTTTAGTTATAAGGGGATTGAATTGAATGCGACTTTTCGTTTTCAGTACGGGGCGCAAATGTATAACCAGACGTTGGTAGATAAAGTGGAGAATGCCTCGTTGAAAGGGAATGTGGATAAACGCGTGTACGATGGTCGTTGGCGTAATCCCGGAGACTTGAAACCGTATAAAACCTTGGGAAACCAATGGGTTGCAGAGGAGGGGGAGTACAAGGATGAAAAAACGCAGGCTACCTCCCGTTTCGTGCAGGATCGGAATGAATTGAGTCTCTCTTCTTTGAGGGTGGGGTATGATTTCTGGAAACATAATTTTATCAAAAAAGTCGCCATGGAGCGTTTGAGAGTAGAATTCTACATGAATGATGTATTTATGTTATCGTCGATTAAGACGGAAAGAGGTACGGCTTATCCTTTTGCAAGATCGTTCAATTTTGCTATACAAGCTACATTTTAACACTAATGATTATGAAGAAAGTACGTGATATATTTTGTGTTTTACTGTTACTCTGCACGACAATGTCTTGCGAGAATTGGTTGGATGTGGACCCGAAGACAGAAATCAAATCCGAATTGATGTTTCAATCGGTGAGCGGGTTCAAGGATGCCTTGATGGGGGTTTACTTGACATTACGTGATCCGGAATTGTACGGAAAGGAAGCCACGTGGGGTTTTGTGGATGCTATCGGGCAACAAACGGATATTCAGGATCAGGCAGCCGCTTATTATAATGCCAGTCGTTATAATTATTCCCAGACTTCGGGAGTTTCAGATGCTCTTTGGGCCAAGGCTTTCAACGCTATTGTGAATCTGAATAATATGTTGGAAAATTTAGATGAACAACAGAATTTGTTTACCCCGGCAACTTATGGGGTGTTGAAAGGGGAAGCCTTGGGATTGAGGGCATTCTTGCATTTTGATTTGGTGCGCTTGTTCGGTTGGGGTAATTTGGCGAAGAAACCGGAAAATTTGGAGAAATTGTGTATGCCATACATGACAAAATATGATAAGGTTTTGACGAAACAATTGACTGTTGGTGAAGTTTTGGCTCATATTGAAGAGGATTTATTGGCATCGATAGAATTGTTGAATAATAGTGATCCTTACGGTTTGGCTCCCAAGTCGGATGATTATGATTTACCAAACGAAGATAAATTTTTCGATAATCGTGAAAAACGTTTTAATTATTGGGCGGCAGTTTGCACGTTGACCCGTGTATATATGTGGATGGGACGAAAAGGGGAAGCCTTGACGTTGGCGACATCTTTTATTGACAAGGGCGGTCGGACTTCTTGGATTGATTCGTACACGATCGACGCTTACTATGAAAAGGATCGGGATTTGACTTTTTCCAGAGAACATGTATTTGCCTTGGATATTGCAGAGCTTTTCGAGAGCGTTAAACATTATATTGATCCCAATGCAAACAAGCCTAACCGGAATGCCGATTTGTTATATCATTCTAGCGAACGGGCCAATAAATTGTTTGAGGCTGTTAATGGTGTAAGCACGGATTATCGTTATAAACGGTGGTACAATAAGGTGAATGATTATTTTGACGGCTGGGCTTTCTATAAGTACTGGGAGGTCGAGGAATACTCGCATGGAAGCGTGTTACCTCTAATTCGGAAACCGGAGATGTATTACATGGCGGCGGAATGTTTGTTGGAAACCGGTAACGATGCCGATCGGATAAAAGCGATCGAGTATCTTAACACGGTGAGGGACAACCGGGGAATTGCAAAACTCGGTAATGACATGACGGCAGGAACCGTGCAAGACGAGATCACGAAGGAGTATCAGCGTGAATTTATAGGGGAAGGTCAGTTGTTTTATTACTATAAACGGTTGGGATTCGAGAAGATTCCTTACTCGACCAAGCCGGGTAACGATGCGGTTTACGTGGTTCCGTTACCCTCTGGAGATGTCGGCTTGGGTGGAATGGAAGATTACAAGAAAAAATAACGGATTAAAAGAGTATGTGTATGAGACAGATGATAATTAGGTTAATGATAGCGGCATTGGCAATAAGTTTGTGGGTGTCGTGTGATCAGGAGAAGACCATAATGTACCAGCAAGAGGCCGGAGTGCGGTTTATGTATCAAGCTGAGGATGAATATAGTTTCGTGGATAATTACGGGGAGACGGTACATTTGTATTATATCACGGTTGCGACAACGGGAGATTCTGTTGATTATGAACGAAAGGTGTCGATTGCCGTGGTCGAAAATGATACGAATTACGTGAACACGGCTCGTCCGGAACAATATAAATTGTTGGAAGGTGTGGTGCCTGCCGGGTCTTTCTCTGGTGAGGTTCCGGTGGAAATTCATTGTACACCGGATATGAGTGACAGTAGTTTTGTGGTAAATATAAAATTGGTTCCCAATGAAGACTTCCCACTTGCCGGTTTTGATAATCGTTATTTCGAGTTGTCGATGACGAATCAGTTGGTTAAGCCCAAGAATTGGGGTAATCTTGCTTTTTATTTTGGTCAACAATTTTCTATAAGTTGGTACCGTTTTATTCTGAACGTGTTGAATGTATCATACATTCCTTATCCTTCAGCTCAGGAGGGGGATGAAAAGTGGAGTTATAATCAGTTATTGGCTAATGCCGGGAAGGTAAAGGCTGCATTGCTCCAGTATAACCGGGAACATCCCAATGATCCTTTGCGGCATGAAGATGGGGATTACGCGGGTGATGAGGTAAAAATGCCTTAACGGGATTTTATAGAGTGATGTTTAATTCAGTAAAGAAGAAACAATGAAAAGAGTATCGATATTTTTATTATTATACATGGCTTTCGTGGAAATATCTTGTTACGAGGATCATTCTGCCAAAGATTTTAAAATCGTAAAGCCTATCGTGATCGAATTTGCCGGGGCGGAAACAGCCGTGAAGATTTTTCAATTTGATACGTTGGAGATTAACCCGATTATTTACAAGAACGGGGTGTCCGACGAGAATTTGACGTACGAATGGAAGATTCAGGGGAACGAGTATCCTGAGACCGTATTATCGAATAAAATGACTTTCCGTGAGCCTATTTCGGCTGCACCGAATAGTACCGCGTATGATCTGATTCTGACGGTTACGGATAAGACTACTGATATTCAGGAATTTTCCCGAATATCAGTGACGGTTGAAAGTTCTTTGGGTGAAGGGTTGTTGGTTGCCGATACACGGGATGGGGAGACTGGAGATGTGTCATTGATTATGTCTATGAATTTTACCCGTGGTTTGTTGGAAAAGAATACTCGGTTTTATCGGAATGTTTATTCTTCCGTGAATCAACATAACCTGAACGGTTTGGTAAAAGATATGCAATCGTTCGTGAAATCTGATTCCCGGACACTGACGATCTTGACAGATAAGGATATTTACCGGGTTGATCCATTCGAGTTTGCGGATTGGGAAATGAATAACGACCTTTTCTTCGTGCCGATTGACGGGGATTTCCGGCCCAAGAATATGATGGTGTGGGATTATTGGGGAGTTGAATTCTTAAATGTGAATGGGAAGGTGTATCCAAGAAATTCATCTTGGGGTAATTTGTATTACAATTTTTATATGTACACTCCTGATCTGGCCGATTATGATGTAAGCCAGATGATCGTCTGCGGGACGTATTACTATGCTGTACCTTATGCTTTTGACGAAAATAAGAATCGATTCCTTCAGGTCAATAGTCGTTATGATGGTTTTCTTCAATTCAGGGAACAGAATCCAGGCTTGCTGTTTGACGTGAATAACGTGGGAGCGTATGACGCTATATACATGGGAGAGGGTGAAAATGCCCAGTTAATGACAGTTTTCAAAGCTGAAAAAGGAAATGATTATTGGCTGGCTGCCATGCAGACCAAAGAGGAAGATACTGGAAGTAATTTACCGAAGGGGCGTTATGTTTTGACGAACTGTCCCGGAATAAACGAAGCCGTGGGTTTTGCTGCATCTCCGATCTCGACAGATTTTTATTATGCAACAAAAGATCAGATATACACGATAGCCTTGGGTGATTCCCAGAATGTGACAGCGGAGAGCCGTTATATTGTGGATAGAGAAAGAGACGGGGAAATTACTTCTCTAACGATGTGGCGGGGGGAATATGGTCGGATGAATGTGAGTAGTGAGACGAGTTCTACCGGGATGACCACGCAAAATGCTCAATACCGGATGTTGATTATTACGACTTATAAAGAATCAACCGGAGAGGGGAAAGTGCTAACAATTCCTATTGTCAAACTGACGAGTGGAACTCTGGAACCTAATCGTGAGATTCACGGAAGATATGAGGGATTTGGCCGGATTACGAAAGTGGCCTATAATAAAGTGGGTAATTAAAATAAGCGATTTATGAGAACAATATTAAGAAATATGATCTGCCTGTTATTACTGACAATGGGGTGGGTGGCTTGTAATGATGACGATGATAATATCGAGGTAGGGGTACGCCCGATTAATCCGGTTCGGGTGAACGAAATTACCGGACATAACGATCATTGGGGGGATTACACGTTGAAAATTCAATACGTGAATGATAAGTTGGAAAATATGAGTCGTTATGATAAAAACGGTTATCGAAAAGGGGGACTTTCGGTGACGAAAGAACAAGGTGTTATTACTTATGCCGTGAATGATTACGTGTATAACGTGGATGCCGATTCTATTGCTCGTTTGGATTTGTGGTTGAAAGGAAAATATGGGGCGGGGAATTATTCTTTGGAAGATAGTATTCCCGTGATAGCAAGAACTTTGTACAAAGTGGATGTGACTCTTGATGAAGAGAGTATGGTTACACAGCAAGTATTTAGTTATTATATTCCTAAAACTGATTTCGGGTTGGGCGATGATTTTGATAATACCTATACACTGGATTATAAGGAGACTTTTATTTATGAGTACGGAGAAGGTACTTCTATTGTAAATGTCCGTTCATTTTATGATACATTTGCTCCGGATGATGCTAAAAATTATGAAACTCGTACACTTTATAAATATGAATATGTGTATGATGGAAAGCGAATCGTGACGAATCGGATTTATCAGGTGAATAATCACAGTGAATTGAGTTGGGATTTACTAAATGAGCGTGGGTACGCGTATTCCGGTGGTTCTTTGATCTCTGTGAAAGGTGACGGGTATTTGTTGGAAAAAAATTATAGTGACACCCGGACATTGTCGTTGAATTTGAATGGAGAAATGACTTCTTATGCGTTGGATGAATATGGTTTCCTTGTTAAAAGTGACAATGGTAAGGGAGAGGTGATGAATATAACTTATGAACCCGGAAACGGTAATTTTTATCATTTGTATCGTTTGGATCGGGAGCAGGAAGGATTTCCGGTTATAAAATAGTGATGAATGTGGTTTCGAGGAGTCGCTTGCGACTCCTTTTTTACTTGTAAATGAGAAAATATGACGAATTATTTGAAATGCTTGATATTGCTTTTGTTCGTGGGAAATCTGACTATTGCGGGGGAGAAAAAGGTTCGTTGCGTGATTCATGGCGAGTTGATCGGTATGGAGGCAAAAGAAGTACTTTTAGTGGATGCCACGGTGGATTCCCGTTACCACGGGACGTACGTTCCGGTAGAGGATGGACGTTTTAAATACGTGTTGGAATTACCGCACGTGGAGGGTTACAAATTGATCTTTGTAACTAAGAATCCGAGAGTGTGGTACACCGTCCCGTTTATCGTCGAGAACGGGAAATTGCATATCACGGTGAATGTCGATAAGAGCTACGAGATACGGGGAGGAATTTTTAATGATAGATACCGGAAATACCAAGAGTTGCAACAACAGGAGATCGGCTGGAAACGTTTTTCTTTCATGCATAGATTCTGTGCGGGGCAATGGGATGAGTTGTACTATTTCCTCGTGGTGGACGAATTGCAACGGCGTCAGGTGTATCAGGCGGAGTTGGATGATGAATTGGAAAATGCTTATCACGTGTTGGCAGAAAAATTCGCATCCAGTAAATATACCTGTTTGGGAAAGATGTTAATCGACGGTTTTCATTCCGTGAAACCGGGTGGGCACTACGTGGAATTTGAGGCTCCGGATTTGGAGGGGCGTGTGGTAAATGTTTCGGAGGTGATCAATGGGAAAATTGCGATCATTGATTTATGGGCCTCATGGTGTATGCCTTGCCGGGCAAAGGCGAAAATGATGATCCCGATTTACGAGAAGTATAAGGATAAAGGTTTCGAGATTGTCGGTGTTGCTAGGGAATTCAAGAATACCGAGCGGATGAAGCAGGCTATAGTTAAGGATAAATACCCTTGGTTGCAACTGGTCGAGCTGGATGATGGGCAGAAATTGTGGACCCGTTATATGTTGGGAAATGCCGGGGGCGGGGTCTTTCTGGTCGATCGGGACGGGACGATTCTTGCCGTGAATCCGAAACCGGAAGAGGTGCGGAAGATTTTAGAGCAAAAATTGGGGGAGTAGAGGATTTCTATTCATAAATAAAGCCGAATCATTTCTGCTAACGAGAAAATGGTTCGGCTTTATGATTTGATCAATATATGGGATTACTTGTGTTTGTCACAACCGCCGCAACCTTTACATTCGTGGTCTTCATTCACGGTAGCAGGGTCGCCGTGGCCGCCTCTTTGTCCGCCACGTTTATCCATCATCTCTTTCCGGCGTTTTTCCATTTCTTGTTTTCTCTTTTCCAGATTAGTCAAATAAGTTTTATATTGCTCTTCTGTCAAGATTTTCTTTAGGGAAAGGTTTTGCTGGTCTTCCATCTTTTTCATGTTGACCATCACGGAATCTCGTTGTCCTTGATATTTTTTCATGAGTTCCTCTCTCTTCTTGAGGTTTTCGGTAAACAAATCTTTCACCTGTTTTTCTTGTTGCTCGTTGAGTTTCAACTCGGTTTTCATTTGTTCAACCTGTTTCTTTACCATTTCTTCGGGGTTCATGTGACCTCTTTGCCCGCGATGTTGTGGGCCGTGTTGTTGTGCGCTTACTCCTAATGCCATGAAAAGAAAAAGCGACGAGATAATTAGGGTTACTGTTTTCATACTTTGTTTTATTAACGTTTGTAATGGCATGGAATTTAGAATTTTAAGTGGTCGATAAATTTCATGCGTTTTAAAAATGCATTTACATTTAAGACAAAACGGGAGAGAAAAGGTTTATTGCCGGGGCTCTCTATTTTTATATCTCGTTCTGAAATAAAAGTTTTATCTTTGTAAACGGTTGGGAAGGATAAAAGTTAGATCGAGTAGTTTTAAATAATATCAATTTGGGTGATAAAGAGCTAGATATTATCATTGATTTTTCTCAAGGGGACGAGAAGGCTTTCCGTGTCTTGTATGACAAGTTTGCGGTCGCATTACGTTATTTTGCTGCGAAGTACTTGAACGAGGACACGATGATTGATGATGTCGTGCAGGATGCTTTTGTCGATTTATGGGAGAAGAGAGCTGATTTCCGGGGGGAATATGCCGTGAAGGCTTATTTGTATAAAGCCGTGCGGAATGACTGTCTCAATTTGATGCGCCATCAGCAGGTGGAGGATAAATATGCTAGGCGGGTGGTAACAGAGGGGGAGGATTCCGAGTCATTTCTGGATCGGATTTTGGAGTCGGAGATATTTCAAACCCTATTGGATGTCTTCAACGAATTACCCCCGGCGTGTAAAGAAGTTTACCAGATGAGCCTCGACGGGAAAAGTCATGAGGAGATTGCGCAAGCGTTGAATATCTCGGTCAACACGGTCAAAAAGCATAAGAATAATGCCAATCATTATATGAGGGAACGGTTGAAAAACGTTCTTTCTTTACTTACCTGGATTTCTTGAATACTTACTAATACTAAGGCTTTACTACTGTAATACTAGGGTTTAACTACCAAACGGGCGTTACAAGACTTATTCTTTAACCTTTCCTCGTCCTTCCAGAACGGCGATGAAAGGGCGATGAAAGGGAGATAGAAGGGCGATGGGGTATTATAACCTTGTGAAAAGGGTTACTTAACCCTTGAAATAAGGTATGATTAGAAAAATATTTTGATTCGAGTAAAAAATAATTGGTTTTTGTATTACACCAAATGAATGTTTGCGTGCTTTAGTATAAAATGAATATCAGAATATGGAGATTCAGAATAATGACCGGATAAAACAATTGGTCGTCCGTTACGTGAAAGGAGAGTTAAGCGAGGGGGAAATGGACGAGCTAGAGCGTTGGAGAGACGAGCGAGCGGAACATGAAGAGTTGTTCCGTAACGTGGTTTCCATGGAACGATTGGAGAGCGGGATTCGTCGTTTCGTGAAGACCCCGGAGCAGCAAGAACTGGAATGGAACCGGATTTTAAGCCGGACAGTACGGAAGAAACGATCTTCTCGGAAAATGTTGTGGATGCGTTATGCAGCCTTGTTTATTTTGCCTTTGTTGGTAGGTGGGATCGTGTATCTTTCGTGGGATAGTACTCGGGAAGTGAAGTCGGAGAAAACTTCTTCACGGATTGTTCCCGGAGCATCCATGGCAGAATTGGTGTTGCCTGACGGTACGAAAGTGATGTTGGATCGGGAAATGAACAGGGCTTTGGAAGAGGGCGTGAGAAATAGCGGTGATACGTTGAATTACACGGAGGTTGTTTCCGGTGGGCTACAAGATTCCTGCGAGATATATCATACACTGCGTGTTCCTCGCGGGGGAGAATATACTTTGGTGTTAGCTGACGGAACAACGGTTTATCTGAATGCCGAATCGGAATTGAGATTCCCGAAACAATTCAGGGGAAAGAAGCGGAAAGTGTACTTGACGGGAGAGGGATATTTTGACGTGCAACGTAACGAGAAACAGCCTTTTATTGTCGAGGCGCAGCAGGTGGCGATTCGGGTGTTGGGAACTTCGTTCGGGGTACGGGCCTACACGAGGGAGGTGAATGTGTTGACGACTTTGGTACAGGGACGGGTGAACGTGGAGGCTGACGGGCAACAAGTGGAGTTGAATCCCGGGCAGCAAGCTGACTTTAATCGAGAAAATGACCGGTTAACCGTGGCCGAGGTTGATGTTGAACAATATGTCGGTTGGAAGGATGGCCGTTTGGTATTTGATAACAAGCCCTTGGAATTTATTTTGGAGGAATTGGGCCGCTGGTATTCGTTCGATGTGTTTTATACGAACAAGGAGTTGAAAGAAATTCCTTACTCGTTGAACATCAAGAAACATGAGGATATTGCTCACGTGCTGAAATTTATCGAACGAACCGGGAAAGTGAAGTTTGAAGTGAATAAAAACATGATTATTGTGAAATAAACAAAGAGCCGTGCTGCAAACACTGCTCCTTGTCAAACTCGTTCAATCCTGCTGCAAACAGGAATTGAATTATTGTAGAATCTTAATTACAAAGTTATGAAAAAAAATCTTTATGCCTGCATGGACAGGCATAGAAAAGTAATGAAGCTTATTTTAATGATGAAAGCGACGTTTATTTTATCGGTTTTGTTTGCGCTGCAAGTGCATGCCGGGGTTTATTCCCAGCAGGTACGGTTGAGCATGAACTTGGAGAAGGCTACGATCAAACAAGTTATCGGGGAGATCAAGCGGAACACGGAATTCAGTTTCGTGTATAGC